>CBIHQO010000076.1:0-13040 GCA_966211735.1 uncultured Schlesneria sp. | reverse complement strand
TCATTCTTAGTCTCGGTTTGACTGGCTCTCATCGCGATCCGATCCTTTCCCGTCTTTCAGCGATTCGGCTTGGCAGTCTCTGACGCATCCAACTGCCGATCGCGGACGAACCTCGTGTGGCATGCCCGAGATCAGGGCTGTCTAGCCGATCACCTGGCTCTTTAACTCGCCTTCCAATCGCCAGTGATCCAGGTCTCCGCGAGCGTCGGTTTCCGCCAATGCTCGACAAATCCATTGGCTCAGGCGGCCGACGTCGGCTCCACTGGCGATCCAGGCGGCCCGGGCGATGGCTCGGTCACCGTTGAGCCAGAGGCCGAGCCGGGCCTCGTGGGTATTGGCAAGTCGTCCCAAGGCGGCGACTCCGTGGGTTCCGCAGAGATCGGAAAGAGGCTGCCATTTTTTTTTACGTCCCCCAGGTACTGCCGAAAGGAACTGAGCAGGTCGAGACACTCTTGTTCGGACAATCCCCCTTCGGAGAGCTCGCGGAGACAGAAGACATCCCGTACGGCGACTGCGATCGACTGGAAAGCCTGCAGTTGGAGCGATGAATTACCCGACTGCAGCAGCTTCGGCGTCTCGTCCCAGTCGAACGACGGATGCGTCCAGAAACCGCGAGCGACCACCAACGGATCCGCCTGACGCCAACGACGACCATCATGAAAGCAGAACAACCCGCGCGGATCCCGCCCCAGAATCGTCAATACCCAACAGACAAATCGCGTCCACATAGATACTCATTCTCGTATTGATGAAGTTGTGTAACCGAGAAGTCCCGCCGTCTTAGTCCCGGTAGGGACGAAAGAACGCCCTCAATCGCCATCCGGGGGTACTCATAAAGGCCCATCCGTTAAACATGGCTTTCTGTCGTCCCTACCGGGACTAAGACGGTGAATGCCCACATCGCTTCTGTCGAAATCGTGCCGATTACGTTTCGCTCGTGTCCCAGGGAATGATGCCCGCTTTGGCGTTCACCACGAAGTTGACTCGAGCCCGCGTTGCTTGAGCACCAACGGGAGCGAGTTCAACCGGATCGATCACAAACGCCTGACTATAGTTTCTGACAAACGTCGACGAGCCTGCGGGACCTGCTCGCATCAGCAATCGAGTGGCCAAGCCTCCGCAACCAAGCAGCATGCCGACGCCAGCCGCACCGGCGCCGAGCGCAATGGAATTGTAAAACCGATCCAGCTTCGCCAGGACGGCGGACTGGTACTTGGACAATTCCAGCGAGATCCGATGCTGCATGCCCATCAGTTGGTAGTCAGCCGGCGGTCCGCCCGAGCCGCCATATTCGTCACTGACGATGGGGGTCACGAAAGGACGTTCTTGAATCGAGACGCCGTTCACGGTCCAGCCCAGAAACTCCAGAGCTTCGGACGTTCCGGTGCCGACCCAGATCTCAACCGGGCCGGCGACCACCGCACACACCGGCGGGGGACTGCCTGGGGCAATCGTCATTTGTTCACCTCAAGTTCTAAGTGGAAACGACTGTCGCTGTGTTAGCGATTGGCGTCGTTGGGATTGTCGGGATAGTAGTTTTGAGTGCGATTGCGGATCGTCTGTCGTGCCGGAACGCGAACTAGATGCGGCTGCACCAGTTCCATCGTCCCGGCTGGCGACGGAGCACCATTCATCAACAATAAGTCTTTGCCATCGCGCAAAGCGTCCAGTGTGGAGTTGCTCTCTGTCAGCAGTGCTCCATCCTTCTCCGGATCGAATCGACCGCGACGACGCTTCAAGTAGATCAGCCCCAGGTCGCACGCCAGTCGCCGCACGAATGCCGCGGCTGTCGTCGACAACGCCGACATCTGAGTCGGCGTATATCGATTACCGACATACACCGCCGCATCGATCGACGCACTGGCATCCTCCAGCACAGACAACAGCACGGCATTGGTCGGCAAATCACCTGCAGCGACTTGCACACCATTGTCACTGACCAGATCGCCGATCAGTCGAGCGTCGTATCGCTGCAACATGTCAGAAGGGGTTGAGTAGGGCATAGCAAGCCAAAAGAAGAAGGGAGTGACGAGAAGAAAGTGACGAGTCACGAGGGAAGAGAGGAGCAGGAACGACAAGTCTGGTCATCCACACGCACTGCCTTCCCTCGTTACTTTCATCTCGTCACTCGTTACTGGTTCGCTAGCAAACATTCTCGAGCAGGTAGCCGGTAACCGGGGCCGTCATGCTCACATCGAAGTTGTCGGTCACAGCAATGTTGGTCAGGCGATCCCAGCGGATGTCGTCGGTTTCTACAGCCAGGTCGTCATCGCGATAGATGTGGATCGAGCAGGTCGAGAACGAACGGCCCCCTTCGACACCTTCCAGCGAATCGGGTTTGTGGGCGACAATGACCGTGCCGAACGGCAGGCAGTAACTGGCGGTCTGCGTGACCAGCCCTTTCTGGCTCGTCACCTTCACCGTCTTCTCGATGACGACATCGGTGTTGTACAGCCGTGGCGGCAAGCCATAGGTGTCCTTCGGGAAGTCGTCGTCGGCTCGCAGGAACTTCAGACCACCGACGTTCTGCTTGATCAGCTCGACAATCTCCTGGCTGACCGCAATCTGCTCGGCCGTATCGGGCGACATCACCAGCACCAGGTCATCGGAATTCACCGCGGCTCGCGTGTCGAGCGTGATGCGGTTCTTGATGTGGTTCAGCGAACGACGAATCGCCAGCCGAGCCGATGTCGAGGCAGCCCAGTTCCCGGTCACCCCCGTGATCGCACCCGGACTGCTGAGGTCGGCCACGTGCGACGTATCGTACTGCGATGGGTCCGACATCTTTGCCAGGATCATGTTCGTGCGAACCGTCATCGCCTGTTGAGCCAGCATGCGGCTGCGACGATCGCGTTCGTCCCACGCAGCCTGCTCGGACGTCATCTTTCCAAGCGTGCTGGAGTAGCTGCGGCGACTGCAACGAAACGATTTCTCTTCGAAGTATTCGTCGTTGCCATTGTCTTTGGGTCGCGGAGTCCCATCGGCCCACAGTTGCTTCGCACTGTCATCCTCGGTGATACGAGCTCGCTGATCGAGTCCCATCTGATACCAGATCCCCACTGTCTGCTGGACGGGGACGGGCTGGCAGTATCGCAGGCAGGCAAAATCGTTGACGTTGCGCGAGAAGTCGACGAACAGATTGCCGCTCGACTTCGCATTCGGAACAAAGGTGTTGTAAGCACCTGGCAGAACTTTCGGCATGAGCATTTCTCCAAAGGGCGGCTGTCCGCCAGGAAGGTCATTCAAATCTCGAACACAAGACGAGCAGCGGCGATCAAGGGAGCAAACCGGTGATCACAGTGACGGGACAGATTGCACCGACGGTCCCCGGCCCTTCCGCGCGCGCCCCATAGAACTTGCCCGTCGTGGCGACAACCCCCTGCCCCGTGCTGTCCGACATCAGCAGGTCGCCAGCACTCCACGCGGCATTGCACAACAGGCCGACACCAACACTGCCCGGCGGATAGATCCCAATCACTTCACCGACTTCGGCCGCTTCCAGGACTTGCGTCGAAGTGAAAGCAGGATCCGGTCGCAATCGGCCAGCCTGCTGAGCAATCCCCAGCGGCAGATGTGTCCCGTCACTCGCCTGGACCGCGCCGTTCGCGTGACTGGTGTCGGGCACCACAAAGCGGCAGGTATTGATCGTGCCACCCGCCCGGGCATTCATCAAAGTGCTCATGCAAACATTCCTCTCAAAGTAAAATCTTCGTAGCGAATCTCTTTTAGTAGCAGGCACACTCCGTGTGCCATTCGTCACGTTTGCGGATGAGTTGCCGCAAACGGAATGTGCGGTCTACATAGCGGTTGAGTGAGGCCTCACAAGCTCACGCCATGCTTCTGACAGATGGCATCAAACTCTTGCTCAAACGTTGTCGAGCCCTTTTTCATCGCGTTCTTATGTGCCGCTGCCAGGGCCGCCTGCCGTGAGTAACGCTCGACCTGATCAGGACTGACTCGCGATAGACCGCCTCGTGAATAACGGTCGGGTTCAAAGCCAGGATCTTCGAACAGTTCGACGTTCGTGATGTCACCACGTCGCGAATACTTCGTGATTGTCGCCGCGCAATGCCGTTCAAACTGAGCGTCGGTCATGTCTCTGCACGTCTGCAGTTCCTCATTCGGATCAAACGTATACTCGTGGCTGAGTTCCCCCAATCGCCGGTAGCGCTCCACATCTCGCCGCTCGGCCGCACAGGTCACTTCCAACATCTTGATCCGAGCCGCCTGCCGACTGATGATCCCAGCCAAGCCATCATCAGTGACTCGCGAGTACTTCGTCGCACCGCGTCGACCCGCCAGGTACGCCGCATGGCAATCGGGCCCCATCGCTTTGTACTTGCTCGCCTCCGGGTCATCGTCCTCCGGTGCTTCCGCTTCATCCGGATTGACCGCCGGATCATCGACAGGTCCGTCGTCCTGATCAGGCACCTGAGGTTGCGCATTCACATCGTCATCGCTTGGACCTTCTGTCTGACTCGTCACCTCCGCGACCACCGCCTGGACGATGCTGGGGAGTAAGTCCTGCAGGGCCTGACCCACGGCGGTCGTCAGGTCTGGTGTCGCATTCATGTTGTCGCCATCCATCCGAGGTTCTCCGGAGTAATGTTGCCTGGTCCGCCGTTCAGCGGACGGAATGAAACTGTTTGTCGGTCCGGGCAACGTCGCCGCGGAATACCGCATCACCAACTGCCCGTCGCTCGCACGGGCGTAAAGATTCATGCCGCAGTCCAGCTTGGGAGTCTCTGCCCCCAGGGCGGCGATGGGATCCAAAGTCCGCTGCGACATCGGCTCGCTCGCCCAGACCTCGGGCGAACGACGCTGCAACTTTTCAAATCGCGGCACATCGTCCCGATGCACCCACTCGTCGGCGTAAATCGCCCACAACGGATCGATGTCGCCGAGCTGCCCCAGATAGAACGGGCCCGAGTAACCCAGTGGCGAAGGCATCGCTGCCCCCTTGGCCTTCTCATCCTGAGAAGGAGTGTGACCGTCGCTGATCACCGCGAAGTTATCGCTGTTGCGAATGCGATAGTTCGCCCACTCGACCAACTGCTGCAGTTCCTGCTGCCCGTATGTGATCTCCGGTTGCTGCGTATCGGCACTCGCAGGGACCGTGTGTTCGAGGAAGATGCAACGCGGTCCGAAGTGAACGAACTTCGCCTTCGGAAACATCGCCGCCGCTTTGTCGCGCAGATCCTTGTCGTTCGCGGACGACTTCCAGATCCGCAGGATCTCGATCGTGCGTCGATTCACCGAGGGAATCTGTCGTTGCAACGATCGCGAAGCACGAGCGAAAAACTGCGGCTGAGTTTCCCCGGCCATCGGTGCCAAAGCGGCTGTGTTCAGGCTCCATCCCTTCGCTCTCGCCGTCGCAACTCGACCTGCTTGTGTGGGTGCTGTGAACCTCTTCGCTGAGCCCTGCGTCTTCAATAAAACCGGTGTCGACATTTTCAGCCCATAAAAAAGAAAAAGGCCGCGTCTCAATGAAGAGCCGCGGCCTGTTGGTTACAGTGCCACACAAATTGTCGAGTCACCAATTGCAGTGATCACTGAAGTGAATCACGTCGTTGGCGAGGGTTAATAAATCCGTTTTCGGTGCGCGGGTCAATACGGCATTTGAGGTTTTTTTCAACTTCATTCGAAATGAGTTTTAGACGGGGAATTGTACCCGTGCCCAACCCATTCATGCCCAGCCAGCAACCCGTTTCGATCCCGTGAGTTAGGGATATCCGGGTTCGCCTTCGTGCCGGTAGGGACTAAAACGCATCGTCCCGACGGGACTAAACATCGGACGCCACCTACGCCCACATCCGGCCAATCTTACGCCGCACATCCGCCGTCGTGATGTCGCTGGCGTTTGCGTCCTGTTGGGAATCGCCCTTCGATTTCCCCGCATTCACCTGGGCGAAGTGCGGCAACAACTCATCGGGGATGAATCGAGTCCGTTGCGAGAACGAATGCCGGTCGCTCTTGTGATGCGGGTGGAAGTAGTAGCGCTGCGGATGCATGACGTACAGGTTCGAGCGGGCTCGCGTCAGTCCCACATAGAACAGGCGGCGTTCTTCTTCGATCTCCGCGGTTGATGATGTCGCCAGATCGGCGGGGATGTTGCCGTCGGCGGCGTGCAGGATGTAGACCGACTCCCATTCCAGACCCTTCGCCGAATGCATCGTACTGAGGATCAAATAGTCGTCGTCAAGCAGCGGATCGGCAGCGAAGTCCTGAGTTGAACTCGGCGGATCCAGCGTCATGTCGTTCAGAAACTGCGAACGCGATTCAAACCGAGCCGCCATCTGTTCGAGTTGCTCGAGGTCTCGTTGTCGCGTGAACGCGTCATCAAACTTCTGTTCGAGCAATGGTGCGTAGAATGTGCGAGCGTAATGGATCTCCACCTGCAACGTCAGCGGCGACCCATGTCGACCCGACAAAGCCTTCAGCAGCGCCATGAACAGCGGCCAATGAGTCGCCGTCGCTTCGGGGGGCTTGAAGCTGCTCCACGCGGTGAAGTCCCCCTTGTTCGTAACGAGCTGCTCGACTAGTTGCGTCGCCTTCTTCGGACCGATGCCTGGCAACAGCAGCAGA
This sequence comes from uncultured Schlesneria sp., assembly GCA_966211735.1. Classification (GTDB taxonomy): domain Bacteria; phylum Planctomycetota; class Planctomycetia; order Planctomycetales; family Planctomycetaceae; genus Schlesneria. The sequence goes on along the minus strand of CBIHQO010000076.1, from coordinate 6,455 downwards.
ATTCGCAAGGCCGAGACCGAATCGCGTGGGTTTTCGGCCAGTCGCAGGAACGCCAGCATATCCTTCACATGGGCCGCTTCGACGAACTTCAGCCCGCCAAACTTATGGAATGGGATGTTCCGCCGCGACAGCTCCAGTTCCAGCGACAAGCTGTGGTGACTCGCCCGGAACAGCACCGCCTGCTTCTTCAGTTCAATCCCGCTTTCACGGTGAGCGATAATCCGTTCGATCACGGCGTCGGTCTGCTCGGTCTCGTCCAGGCACGACACCAGATACGGTCGGTTCCCTTCCAGTCGCGTCGACCACAGTGTCTTGCGATGCCCTTCCGCCGCCATCGCGATCACGCGATTGGTCGCTTCCAGGATCGGTTGCGTGCTGCGGTAGTTCTGCTCCAGCGGTTGTACCGTCGTGCCGGGGAACATCGTCGGGAAGTCGAGAATGTTGCGAACCGTCGCCGCGCGGAATGAGTAGATCGATTGAGCGTCATCGCCAACCGCCGTCAGCCCCTTCCCTTCGGGAGACAGCCCTTTGACGATCTCGGCCTGCAGCGTGTTTGTGTCCTGATATTCGTCGACCAGCACGCAATCGAACTTCTGCCGTACGATGCCGCCGACCGAAGGCTCGGTCATCAGGTGATGCCAGAACAACAACAGGTCGTCGTAGTCCAGAGTCTGCTGCTGCTCCTTCCGTTCGGTGTAGGCGGCGAACAGCTTCTTCAGACCATCGATTTGATCAACCACCCACGGGAACGACTCTTTCAACACCAACTCCAGCGGCAATTGCGTGTTGACGACGCGGCTGTACACATCCATGCAGGTTCCCTTCAACGGGAACCGCTTGTCCGCCTTGGATAGTTCCAGTTCGGCCCTGATCACGTTCAGCAGGTCTTCGGCATCGCTGCGATCCAGGATCGTAAAGTCGGGCTCCAATCCGATCAGCGCCCCATGCTGCTTCAGCAATCGCGAGGCGACCGAATGAAACGTCCCGCCCCAGACTTCGCGCGAGGCGGACGGAGAAATGAACAACCCGTCGCCCGCCAGCTTTCGCCAGCGCACCAGCAACGCATCAACTCGCCGCAGCATCTCGGCCGCCGACCGACGAGTAAACGTCAGCAACAGAATGCGGCCCGGTTCGACTCCACGAGCAACCAGGCTGGCCACGCGATGAGCCAACGTCGTCGTCTTGCCCGTCCCGGCCCCCGCCACGATCAACAACGGCCCCTCGCCATGCTGGGCCGCCGCCCGCTGTTGCGGATTCAGGTCCGCCAAAAGAGCATCAATGCCTGCCGCAGCAGCCGCCGTCCGTGACATACGTATTCCGTTCCTTCCAATCACACCGCGGCACCTCGCCGCCAGCCGGACCGACAAGTATCACGCGCCAAAGCCGCTCTGGCAATAAGTGACAAACATGTGCCGTCCGTCTTCGGTCCAGATGTCGCATAATCAGTAAACGAGTCTTTTTCTTAAGAACATGCGTTTTCCCACACGGGAAAATATTGCATTTCAAGAAAACGCAGCTACTATTTCTCGATATTCCTGGTTTTCCCGCGTGAGAAAATGAACGAAACCCAAAAACTTGATCAATCGTTGATGTTCAGCCACCTGCAGGCCGGCCAAGTACTGCTCGCGCCGTTGGTGATCCGTGAAGCCCATTTCGAGCCATCCGAAAAACACTTTCTGGGACAACCCGATGCAGTGTTGAGGGTAGCACTCCCCGACAGTGACAGTGACTTCTGGTTCGTCGTTGAATCCAAATCACGATCGACGCCGCAAGCGATCGAGACGGCGATCGCAATGGTGCAAGGAACCCGCGGCGCTGAACGACATCCTCTCATTCACGTCCCGTACCTATCAGCCGAGAGGCTGGAATACCTGGAGAGTATCGGCGTCAGTGGCATCGATTTATGTGGAAATGGGGTTGTGATTGTTCCGGGGCGATTGTGGATCAAGCGGACGGGACAGCCAAATTTGTATCGGGATTCTCGACCGCTGAATAATCCCTATGGTGGACGCTCGGCTGTCGTCGCGCGGATGCTGATGATGAAGCCGCACTGGAAATCCCTGAGCGAGTTGGCAGCGGGAATCCGAGACGTTGGCACTTCTCTATCGCTGGCGCAAGTCTCTAAAGCCGTCGCCGCTCTCGCCGAGGAACTTGTCGTATCCAAAGGCAGCGGGTCAATTTCGTTGACCGAACCATTGCGGGTGCTCGATCAATTGGCTCGTACCTGGAAACAACCGCCGCTCCGCAAACGCCAGGCCTTGCGCCTCACCTCACGCGAGGGCTGGCAGGCCCAACTGTCAGCATGCCGTGACCTCAGGTGGGCCGTGACAGGGGAATCGTCGGTTCCGCATTACGCGACGTTCGCTCAAGGGGGACCTCGTCGCATCGCCGTGTCCAGTCTGTCACAGGCTCTGTCGTGTCTGCCTGGCAAACCCGAATCGGTGCCCAATTTCGCCGATGTCGAGCTCGTGGAAACGACCGAAGAAGGATTCTTCTTCGCGAATGAAGTCGACGAACAAGGAGTTCGCTGGGCGAGCCTCTTGCAGACCTGGCTTGAGACTCAAGGTGGAGATGCACGGCAACAAGAAGTCGCCGAAGATCTACGCCAACGGCTTCTACAGGATGTCCGACAATGAGCAGTCTTGACGACGATCCGATCTGGCCGCATTTTCGACCTCTGTGGTGTGATCTGTATCACGTGGCCCGTGAGCAACTAACGATCGCTGGCGGCTACGGCCTGTATCTCAAACAGAACTGGCTGATCGAAAACCCCGGCGTATTACCGGTCATCCCGATGACCCAATGGCCAAACGATAGAATCGGAACCGATCTTTCAACAGGCGAGCCGCGTCTATCGAGATGACTTTGGGAGCAGCGGATGGGCCTTACTGACGGCCGCACCAAGCTGGACCGCAGACAGTGTCCCGGTCATTCAGTCGGTCTTGAACTCGTGGTACCTGAAGTAAGTCAGTGAGAGCAGCTCATTTTGTCGATCGCTCCCGAAGCAATCGATTGCTCCCTACGCAAGCAATTCGGGTCTGACTTGGCCATCACCGGCAATCGCATGAGGCCGGCCTTGGTGGTCGGGGACTGTGGTCGATTCGTCGTAGCCCAGCAGGTGATAGGCTGTGGCTTGCATGTCTTTGGGCGAGATCGGCGTATCGACGACATCTCCGGCGATGGAATCGGTCTGGCCGACGACTTTGCCTCGTGCCATGCCGCCCCCGGCAAACACGGACGAATACGCTCGCGACCAATGGTGACGGCCACCTCCGACCGGGTTGGAGTCGATCTGCGGAGTTCGGCCGTGTTCACTGGTGCACATCACCAGCGTCTCGTCCAGCAGGCCGTGATCTTCCAGGTCCGTGATCAATGCCGAGTAACTTTGATCGAAGACCGGCAGCAGATAGTTCTTCAGACGCGGAAAGTGGTTCGAGTGTGTATCCCACACCGAAGCTCCGTGAGGCCCGAAGGGATCCCAGAAGACTGACACGAAGCGAGCTCCCGCTTCGACCAGACGGCGGGCCGCCAGGCAGGACTGACCGAACAGAGTCATGCCGTAGCGTTCGCGTAGCGCTGGTGATTCGCGACCGACGTCGATGGCCTCGCGAATTCGGTTCGAGCCGATCAACGAGACCGCTCGCTGCTGATGAGCGTTGTAAGTGCCGAGCGATGCCGCTTGATCCATCATCGTGCGCGAGGCATCGAACTGCTGCAGCAAGTGCACGCGGGCGTCAAAACGCTGCGACGACAACTCGTCGGGAAGCTGGCAGCCTTGAGACAATTGAAAGCGAGCCGCCGCTTCAATCCCGGCATGCGGGTCGCGAACCTGTTCGGCCTGCCCATCGGCCAGCTTCGGGACGACGACGGTCCCTTTGCCGGTAAAGTCCATCCAGAACGGATCGTAACCATTGCCCAGAAAAGCGGCGTAGGGCCCCGCTTGATCGGGCGAACTCCCCTTCGAACAGAATCGCCACGGCAAGCCGATGTTCCTGGGGAACGATGGAGATGACTGACCCGATCGGCGTCCGTCCAGGTAGTCAACGACCGACCCCAGGTACGGCCAATGCTCGGGAGCTCGCGGATTCGATTCCAGCGGAATGCTGTATGTCGGCATGCCCGTCATGACGTACGCACAGCAATGAATCGGGTATTCGTGAGTCATCGACCGCACGACAGTCAGGCGATCGGCCATGCGAGCGATCTGCGGCAGCCCCTCGCCTATCTGCAGGCCCGGCACTACCGTGTCGATGGACTTCATCTCACCTTGGATCTCGGCCGGTGCCAGCGGCTTCGGATCAAACGTCTCGTGCTGAGGCGGCGACCCGAACAGGAAGACAAAAATGCACGCCTTGGCTTTGGACGACCCGTGGTTCAAACCCGCAGCCGTGGCAGCCGCAACCGACCCCGCGTTGCCCAGCCCCAACCCCAAGGCCCCGATCCCGCCCACATGCAGCAGATCACGTCGAGTGATTCCATTGCAAAGGCGCTTTTTGCTTCCCAGTAGATTCAGCATGCGAGTTCCTTTGCGACGGATTCTCACACATTGATGCGTTGCTTTCCAGAGTGATCTCCGCAGTCGCTCTGCTCACTTCAACGACGCTGATGTGGCAGGTTGGCATGGGCGACGTTATGGGTCCGGCGACCATCCATTCGGGCCAGGACACGTGATCACCCCCAATGTCTTCGATGCCATCGTGACATTTACTCCTCGTTCAGCAGATACGCCGCGACGAACGACAGAAAGTCATGCTCAGCAATATCCTGGGGAGTTCCGCGAGGATCGACCTCAATCAGAGCAAATCCACGAGACTTGTGGAACCCGAAACAATAGCCCTGCATATCATCTCCAATCAACATGACATTTAAAGGATCACCTTGGAAGTTGGGATAGGTCTCGCTCGGCGGCATCGGACCACTGTAGATCGAGAGATCATCGAAACATCCGTAGCCTAACTGTTCAAGGAATTGTGAATAATCCTAGTTAATCCGGGCTCGCGGTCTCTCCACTCACGGATTTCAGTGGTCGAAACGGGCGACAGGTTGGGAATGTCGACGCTCGACGTCTAAGTTGTTCGAATTGCGACATGACTGCGATCCTTTAAGACTTCATAAGCTCCTGTTCTCCTTCAGCAAGTAGCCTTATCAAGGAACGACCTGGCGGTTCATTGAGGCACTCGTCGGCTATTGAGAATAGACCTAGCATCGCATTAGAGTTGGGGATCTTGCTGAAACCTCCGATGATGTATCTGGCAAACCTCCGTGTGTCGGGATATTTGTTGACCAGCCAATACCCATTCAGCATCTGGGCGAAATACTCGCTCACGAAACAGGTCACACGCGCCCCCAACCATGCTCGATGATCATCACTAATCGTTTGTTGTTGCAGCCACTGATCGAGCGGCGGGAGGTATCTCTCGGCATGCACCAGTACCAAGCCCGATTCCGGGAGAGCGAGCACTTCCATAAAATGGACCAGCACCGCATTCGCTCCTCGTGGAATGCCTCGAAGCTGCGCTTGCGGTTGTCCAACAGTTCTTGTTCGTCAAGTGTGAGACGTCGCATTTGCAATCTTATCTGCGATATCGAAGCAACGATTTGATGACTATTGCCTATCTCATAAAGCGTCGGAAATCACAAATCCGCCTTGAACTGCGAGCTGACGAATGAGATGGAACAGATTGTCGATCATGCGTGCATCGGTTGTCTCTGCAAAATCTGCAATCATTGCTTTTGAAAGAAACAAAGTCTCTTGATCATCACTTAATGGACACATGGACTCGTCCGAATACAGCGTCGTCAAGCTCTTTGCGATCTGCTGCGATGCGGTTGAGTTGGTTTGGCGAAGCTTGGTCACTAGATAAGGTATTGCGCGGATTCGATCAGCAAGAATAAAGCATGATTCGTCATTAGGTAGCTTGACCAGCCGAAGATCGATCCCGTCGTCGGCATTCAGCCACTTCAGACGGGCTTCTGACAAGTCGATCTGAAGACGGTTCCGCTCCAGTTCACCTGGCAACCCGCGAAAGGTCAATTCATGATAGTCACCCGCGAAGACTACTCGGTCGCTCATCGCAGAATCAAATACAAAACCGTCCAGACGGCAGTTGTGAAACGTCGTCAATCGGAAGATCGGATTATTGCATGATGCTCCTCGAAAGTCAGACTTTTCGAATCGTGTTGAAATGACCTGGGTCTCTGACCCATTTCTACCGACTGAGAAGGAAGAATTCTTCAAATCCGTTGAGCGAAATGTGCAATCGATGAATCGGCAACCAAAGAACCGAATATTCTGAAGTCGTGCTCGGTCGAAGATGATGCGTTCAAAATCGCAATTGTCCCAGACCGAGAAGTCTAAGCGAGCTCGCGAGAAATCGACATCCAGGATTGTCGCGTCCGAGAATTTCTGCTGGCCGACGACGCGGGTTGTGCCATCGGGCAACCCCAGCGACCGA
>CBIHQO010000075.1:0-13057 GCA_966211735.1 uncultured Schlesneria sp. | reverse complement strand
TGGCTGTACAGTCGTTGCCGGTTGATCGCGGTCACCGAACCAATGACGAATGACGAATGGAAAACGCTGTCGTCTGTCCCGCAGTTTCTGAAAGCGATCCGCTACTGGCAGGATGAAGACAGCGGCCACTGGGAAGAGGTCCGCAAGATCGCCTGCTCCAGCATCGGGGCGGTCGTCGCTGGTTTGAAAGAGTTCCAGAAGCTGATGGACCGGGACGCTGCGGGAGCCGAATTTATTGCCCGCGCTGACATTGAAGACCTGATCGCTCAGGGTGAGAAGGCGCTGGCTCAAACGCTGCCGGCCGAGTGTTCACAACCCGATCCGGCTCAGCATCGGCTCTACGATGCGGCATTGCTATTCCTGATCTATCCATTTCGAGTGGCCACGCCCGAGGCGGCTGATCGCATTGTCTCGAACGTGACGACGCATTTGATGGGCGATCACGGGATCCGCCGTTACATCGGTGACTCGTACTGGTGTGCCGATTACAAACAGAAGCTGGCGGCCGATCAGCGCACGGTTGATTTCAGCGATAACCTTGCCGATCGTGATCGCTTGCTGGAACCAGGGATGGAAGCGCAGTGGTGCCTGTTCGATCCGATCGTGTCCATCCACTACGGTCTGCGATTCCAGCGAACCAACGATGCGGAAGATCGACGCCGGCAGATTCATCACCTGCAACGATCGCTCTATCAATTGACCAAACCAGGAGGCACGGCGCCTGCCTATCGCTGCCCTGAATCGTACTTTTGCGAACAAGGACGTTACGTCCCCAATGACATCTGCCCGCTACTGTGGACACAGGCGAACTTGAAGCTGGCCCTGCGACTGGCCTCCGGACAATCGATCACGTGACCAAAGGAGTTCTAATGGACGGCATCCGGCAACTAAGCTTGGTCTGTTGCCTGATCGTTTTGACTGGACTTGCCTCAAGCGCTGCGGATCCCGCACGGCCACAGGTGCAGCTCGAATCCCCCGCTGATAAGGCCACAATCACGGAGGAAGAGGGTCGCACGGTGATCACCGTGACCAGTGCCAGCGGGACTGGTCGTATGACCATGTCAGTGAAAGAACGCTGGCCAAAGGATGTGACGCTGCGGTTGCGCTATGCGGGCGGGCATCCGTTCAAGACCCTGGAAGGCTTCAACGTCACTTCATCGCGGATGCAGATCCGCGCTACCACCGGCGACTCGAATAAAGCTCGCTTCTTCCTCGCCGATGACGACGGCAAGTTTAACGACGACCTGAACCCGACCGGCTGGCTGAAGATCGAATTCAAGCCCCACGGCGATGATCTGGATATCGTCTTCCCGTCATCGCTCTGGCGCGACGAAAAAGCAGTCCGCGTGCAGTGGATCGATTTCTATCGCGTTTAAGATTGCCTGTTTGCTTGAATGCGGCCTCCATGCACGACCTCGCTCATACCCTGTTCTGGAAAACATGGTGGTCATGGTCGCGACCCGGCCAGGAGCCCTACACGTGGATCGACATCGCCTGCCGGGATTTCAACTTTGTCGAAGCAACTTGCTGGTTCATCTTTGCGGTGCTGGTCCTCTTCCGTTGGCAACGCTACCGACGATCGTCGCTGGAACTGCGGTATGCCCTGGCGTTCCTGTTGTTCGGTGTCTCCGATCTGATCGAAGCGTGGGTCCTCACGTCGTGGCTGCTGTGGTGGAAGGTGGTCAATCTGGTCGCGCTCTATCTGTTACGAAGATCCGTGATGCGCAAGTTCTATCCTGATGCCAAGCTCTTTTGACAAATGGAGGCTCGCATCTGAAACAGATAAGGATCACAATTCGCACTTCATCTTGATCCTTCTGACAGGGACACCATGTCGCGTTCGCTCGTCCTTCGCCTCTTGATCATTGTCGCGCTGCAACCCGTGATTGGCGTTCATGCCGCAGACAAGCCGGTGCGTCGGCAACTTTATGTCGCCGCACCTGGTGTCAGGAACTATCTGGAATACGGGGGTCACGGCATCCTGGTCTTCGATATCGACGCGGGGCACAAGTTCGTCAAACGGATCCCGACCGCCGGGTTGGATAGCGCTGGCAAGCCGCTGAACGTCAAAGGAATCTGCGCGAATGCCGCGACGCAGCGGCTGTATGTCTCCACAATTCAGACGCTGCAGTGCCTCGACCTGCTCACCGAAAAGCTGCTGTGGGAAAAGGCGTACGACGGCGGCTGCGACCGCATGGCGATCGCCCCCGATGGAACAGTCCTCTACCTCCCGTCGCTCGAGAAAGATCACTGGCATGTGGTCAATGGTCAGACAGGCGACATCATTGCGAAGATCGAACCGAAGTCGGGGGCTCACAACACTGTTTATGGACTTGATGGAAAGCACTGCTACCTGGCTGGCTTGAAGTCTCCCCTCTTGAGTGTCGCTGATACTTCGACACATCAAGTCTCGAAAACAGTCGGTCCGTTCACCGCGAGCATTCGACCGTTCACGGTCAACGGCAAACAAACCTTGTGCTTTGTTTGTTTGAATGATCTCCTTGGCTTCGAAGTCGGCGACATCACGACAGGGACAAAGCTGCAGCGGATCGAAGTGGCAGGCTACGAGAAGGGACCGGTCAAACGACACGGCTGCCCCAGTCACGGTATCGGCCTGACACCCGATGAAAAGGAAATCTGGGTGTGTGATGCATTCAATCAGTTCATGCATGTCTTTGACGCGACGGTGATGCCTCCTAAACAAGTCGCCAGCCTGAAAGTCCGCGATGAACCCGGCTGGATCACGTTCAGCTTAGACGGCAAGCTCGCCTATCCATCAACGGGCGATGTATTTGACGTGGAAACGCGAAAGATTATTACAACACTAACGGACGAAACCGGTGCAGCCGTTCAAAGCGAGAAGATGCTGGAGATTGACCTGCGCGATCAGAAACCTGTGCGCGTCGGCGATCAATTCGGTGTCGGTCGAGTTCAGTAGGTCTACAACAGTCTGAGCGTGGAGTCGATCATGGGCCATCGTTCGGCAAGCACACTGTTACTGCTGCTATTCTCAATGATTGGCTTCTTTTCGACAGAAATCGAAGCCGGTATGCCGGCGCCGCTACCGACGAACTGGACAATAGAAAACCCACCTCGCTCTTCGCTTCCGTCGCAATCATCCTCGCGTCCTGCTGGCGATGCTCGCCTTCAAGCGATCTCCTTCTTTGTGGCGTGTTTGCTACTGAGCGCCTGGGGCGTGCAACGACTGTGGTTGGTTCTGCGTCACGATCTGACATGGCTACCAGTCCTCGGCTATTGGCGATCACTCAGCCTGGTCGTCTTATGGGGCCTGCTGTTCGTGATCGTGTTGACGATGATCTCGGGAGCCCGCGAGCTCATGACGCCCGGGGCCTGGCGCAAACAGGGATGGACCTACAGGCTCTCTGAAACATCACTGCCACCGGTGGCCGCATCCGGTACGCAAGCGGATCGTCGTGCGGCACTGGAGCGACTGCGACTGGCGCTCTGGCAATATGCGGCAACGCATCAAGGTCGCTTTCCGGCGAGTGATGACCCAGCGATTGAGGCAACGCTCTGGCAGATCACAGCTCAACCAGGTCTAAAGTTCACGATCCTTCCCGATCGATCAGCGGAAGAAGCAGGTCGTCTGCTGGTCTTCGAACCGGACATTGCTGGCGACGAACGTCTGGTTCTGATGACGAATGGCATGGTGGGAACCATGCCTTCAGCCGAGATCCAGCAGGTTGTTACAAAGGATTCTCCAAAGAAGGCACAGGAGGAATGATGTCGAATGATCAGTACTTCGTGCCTCAAGTGCAGAGGCCACTGGCACCCCGGCGATATGTCTGGCCCATCCGTGTCCTGGTCATCACGATCTTGCTACTGATCATCATCGGCGGTCCGATCGAGCAACTGGTCTTGGGGTGGCTCTACTTTCTGATTCGAGTCCTTCCCAAGATCTCGACCGACTGGCCGACTGCCATTTTAGGCATGGTGAGTGTCATCGCGTTTGTTATCGGTCTGCACTATACGCTGCAGTGGTTTCTCAAGCAGAGCCCGGTTGCACCCGCGATGAACTGGCGACCGCGGTCCACGGTCGTCGTCGCCTGCATGGTGATGCTGATGTTTGCCGCTGGAACGGCGATGGTCGGAGCGACTCATCAATTCATTTGGTGGCTCTCGAGTACCGAGCCAACCGCAAGTGACGAAGAAGCACGGGCGCAACTGCGAATTCCGGCTCTTTCTTCTGCAGTTCAAAGTGCTCGGGAAGCCGCTCAACGGACGCAGGCAAAGAACAATTTGAAGCAGCTTGGTTTGGCACTGCATAACTTCGCTGATGTCTACAATAGCCTCCCTGCTGGCGGCAGTAGACTAGAAGACGGCACCCTGATGCATGGGTGGGCGATCAGCCTGAGCAATTACCTAAGTTTTTACGCGCCCAATCTCGACTATTCCGTCCCTTGGAATGACCCTCCGAACGACATTTTATTCAAATGTGAAGCCTACGAATTTGTGAATGCATCTCTTGCCGGCCCTTATTTCGATCACGACGGGTATGGCCTCAACCACTATGCTGCCAACCTCCATGTATTTCCCATTCGAACCATTGATCACCAGTCCAATGTCGATTTGACAGCGAATCGGCAAGGAAAAGATCCATTGGGGTTGAAGCTTGGGGATATCACGGACGGCACCTCAAGCACGATCATGCTGGGCACAGTGATCGACAGACTGAAACCGTGGGGCCATCCCGCCAACGTGCGAGACCCCGCTCTCGGCATCAATCGTTCACCGGATGGGTTCGGTGGGCCACCACAATGGCATGGCGGCATGTTCCTGATGTGCGATCGCAGCGTTCGATTCTTCAACGAGAAGATCGACCCCAAAGTCATGCAGGCACTGGGAACACCGGCCAGCGGCGATGCAATTCCGCGTGAGATACTCAACAGCGATTGAACGAGATCACGGGGACAAGGCAATTTCATTGCTGCGCACAGCAACCCCTTGATCGCGAATATCCCAGAAGGTAACCGCTCGTTGCTCGAGATCGATCGCAGCGAAGCAGGGGTTGTGGTCACGTCGCAGTGTGCCCGCGTTGATGATCGTGAGCGATTGATAGGGCCGAACCATTCGTCGATACGAATGCCCGTTGATGATCCACCGGTAACGTTGTGACTCCACGATCGAATACAGAATCGGATGATCATCAAGGTTGAAGGAGCGGACATCTCTTCTCACGATCACAAAAGCAAAACAGGCCAGATCGATATGATCTGGCCTGCCTGGTGAAAGTCAAATGAGCGAACTCCTGTTTGAGTGATCAGTTCGTTCGCTCCAGGGCTTTGATCTCGGGCCGGTTCATCAGGAACTTGCGGCGTTGATCGGCGAAGGTTCGCAGCGACATATGAGGTCGTCGGCCTTCTTCGGCCTTGGGTTCGTCGGATGAGACCGACGCGCGGAATGCTTCGTAAGAACTGAGCTTCTTCGTATCGGCCTGGATCTCTTTATCGATCAAGGTGACGTACTGGTCGACGACCGGTTGCAGCTTCTGCCAGTCCAGCCATTCGTCGGATAGCGTCTTCACATGGGAGAGGTATCGCGTCTTGAGGGCGGGGACAGCCAGCAGCTTGCTGCGGAGTGGCTTTGAGTTGTCGTTCAATCCGACCAATGGATCGAGTTCCAGCCCACCACCGCCTCCGCCACGCGGACCTCCTCCGAACCCGACAGGGCCACCACCTTGACGGCCACCGGGGCCTTGTTCACGTGGACCGCCATCTCGAGGTCCCCCTTCACGAGGACGTTCGTCGCGTGGACCACCTACTGGCGGACGGCCTTCCGGAGCTCCTTCGCCCTGTGGTCTTCGACCGCCACCCGGGCGGCCTTCACCGCCGGGACCTTGTCCACCGCGACCACCTGGTCCGCCCATTCCCGGTCCACCCGGTCCGCCGGGACCACCCATGCCGGGGCCCATGCCTGCCTGGAACGTCTCGTTGGCATCGTGCGGGATGATGTGGAACTTCCCTTTGCTGTCGAGATAGATGCAGTAGTCGCTGGCTCGCACCCAATAGCCATCGCTGTTGATCAGGGCATTTTCCAAGGCGAGGAACCACAAGGCTCCGTCCACATCGAGGATCGGTTCGAGTGCCGCTTCCAGCTTGTCCGCGGGAGTCTCGTTCAGAATCCGGCACAGCTTGATCAGAGCCTTCCAGTCCTTTTCGCTCTCGTTCGACTTCAGCGAGTATCGTGCCTTGTACGCGGCGATGTCATCGCCGAGGTACTCCAAGCCGCCACGGCCTCCGGGGCTTCCCTGGACCTTCCAGCGGGCACCCTTGGTGTCGTCAAAGTTTTCGGTCAAGAAGTCCTTGTTGAACTGCTGAGCGTTCACATAGACGCCCCAACTTTCACCGTTGATGGCGAGTTTAACGAGGTTCGCCTTCGGAGCGGGGATATGTTGGCGAGCGGCCTGCAGATACAGCACGGTGTGTAAGAACGTGGGATCTTCATGCGAATTCAGTAGGTTCAGCGTCTTGTAGCCATAAAGTCGCTGCTTCTTGTCAACGAAATCGAACGTCAGATTCAACGATCTCTTTGAACCGGCTCCCACTCCCATGAAGGATGACATTCCTCGGAAGTGAACGCCGACGTTCGGGTACTTCTTGCCGTCGACAGTGACGGTGGCAGGGATCTCGACATCGGTGTTGTTGAACTCGGCCATCTCCGTTTCCCAGTCTTCGTCTTCGAATTCCAGGAACAGTGTCCGCAGCACGGTCGGTTCGTACAGGTTGCCATCGGCGATCGGTGTGACATCGCCCGGGGTCAGTCGCGCGCCCGGCTTCGGTGGCTCGCCACCACGACCGAATCCGCCTGGTCCTCCGCCCCCCGGACCACCACCGCGAGGACCGCCTCCTCCAGGACCGCCTGGGCCACCAAAGCCGGGACCGGGTCCACCGGGGCCGCCAAAGCCTCGACCACCGCCACCGTTGGCTCGATCTTTCTTCATGAATTCGCGGGCCGCCTGCCGCTCTTCGCGGTTCAGTCGGCCATCGTCGTTCTTATCGAATTGAGCGACCAGCTTTCGTTCCTGGCCCATCATCCCGCCGGGACCACCAGGTCCGCGACCGCCTCCGCCAGGACCACCAAAACCGGGACCGCCGGGGCCGGGTCCGAAGCCGCCGAAGCCGCCTGGGCCACCCTCGGGAAAGGTGAACGCCTTTCCTTTAAGGTCGGCCCATTGAGTTTGCTGATCGGCCGACAGCACCGCCACGCTATCGGCTTCCGCTTGCTTGCGAACGTCCGGTGGAGCGAAGGGAAAGATCGGAGGCTGATCACGCAATTCCTGCAGTTGCGTTTCGGTCAACTTCAACGTCTTGGCGATGTCATCTCGCTGGAGGGCCTGCACTCCTTCACGCTGCAGCTTCAATTGATTCAATCGCGCGAGTTGCTTGTCATCAAGGATCTTGGCCAGCTGCTGATCGGCCTGCTTGAGGGCCTCGTCCACCTTGGCTCGCACGTCGGACATTCGCTTGTCGCGTTCTTCGTTGCTGAGTGACTGCAGTTCCTGGAAGTTGATGCTCGAAAAGGCGTCGCGCATCTGCTCTTGAGTCTTCCCGACCCACTCGCCGACTTCCTTTTGCTCGGCGTCATCCAGACCAATTTCCTTCTGGACTTCGGGCATCCCCAACAGCATCGCATTGTTGACGCCAGGGCCGAACGGGCCGCGTCCGCCCGGGCCGCCAGGGCCGCCAGGACCGCCCGGTCCACGTCGTTCCTGCGAAAACGCCACGAGAACCAGGACGAGGCAGAGCAAGCTGCCGACTGCGATTCCCTGCCGAACCATCTGAAATTGCCTTTGACTGGCGACTGGAATGAGCACCTGAACCGGACTGAAGTACACTGGCGACAGCCACTTGGGCTGAAGCCGACCTGAAGACGAGCTGCAGGTCGTGAAGGGGTGGTCACGTCGCCATGGACAATACCGCCGCAAAATAACTGCCGATTTTCATGATTTTTTCAAATGCCGTTCGCGCAGAAGTGATAGTAAATGTCCGCCGCTTGCCTCAATTGATCAATCGAAATCCATTCGTCTTTCGTGTGAGCCTGCGCGATGTTGCCGGGCCCAAAGACGACCGCCGGTATTCCGACACGCGCGATCCGAGACGCATGGGTTCCGAATGGCACGCCGATCGTCTGACGTGGACCGACCACTTGACCGATTGATCGTTGCAGTTGACTCGCCAGTGCGCCGTTCAGATCATCGCCCAAAGGGGGACTGGTGCAGTATGGTTCATCGTGGATCAGATCGAAGTCGAGGCGCTGTTTCAGATAGTCGACGATTTCGGCCTGGACCGCGAGATTCTCTTCACCAGGTATCACGCGCCGATCGATGTCGATCGCGCAGCCATCGGGAACAACGTTGACACTGCTGCCCCCCGCAATCAGCCCGACGCTGAGCGTTGCCGGTCCGCACAGCGGATGAGCGGGTCGTGATGTCGGCACCCAGGCGGCGTATTCTTCGAGCAACTTCAGCACTTGCCCCATCCGATAGATCGCGTTGATTCCCTCATTGGGGCGCGAACTATGACATGCGCGCCCGGTCGTGTGCAGCTTCCAGCGCGTCGCCCCGCGGTGCGCGACCACGACATCCAGTTCGGTGGGCTCGGCAACGATCGCGACATCGGGCTTGGTGGGACTCAGCAAGTATCGGGATTCACTCTTCCCCCAGGAATTGACGAGGTCGTTGATCCCGATGCTCGTTGATTCTTCATCGCAACTGCACGACAGCAGCACGTTGGCCATGCCGGCAGGTCGATCGTGAGCCAGTCGCGTGAACGCCGCCAGCATCGCGGCCAGGCCCCCTTTCACATCACACGAACCGCGCCCATAGACTCGCCCGTCCGCTTCCGTGGGTTCGAAGGGGGGGATCGTCATCCCATCGACAGGGACCGTGTCCTGATGAGCGTCCAGCATGATCGTTCTGGTGGCACCGGGCGATGTCAGCAGGGCGAGGATGTTCGCTCGACCGGGGACGATCTCGACGACCTCGTATGGCACCTGCAACGTCTGCAGATACTTCACCAGGTAAGCACTCAGTCGGCCTTCGAAGAACTCGGGCCCCGAGACGTCACGTCCCATCGGATTGACACTGGGAATCGAAATCAGATCTTTGAGCAGGGGCAGGGGGTCGGTCATCACTACCTCAGACAGAACGCGGCGGCATCAGCATCACGCAGGCAGTTTGACCTAATTGCGATGCAGAAACCATTGATCCAGTAACACGCGCCGAGTGAACCAGCGGGAACTCATCAGGCGATGAGCGGCGAATTGGCGGAAGGCGCTCGGAATCAGCTTCGAAAGTGGTGATGTCGTGGTCCCTTCCCGAAAGTGATGCCGCATTTTGGCGAGGTAGACGCTGTTCAGATTCTCGCGATTAGCCGAAGTCTCGAGGATGCTTTCCGCGCAGAGCAAACCAGATTCAATTGCCGGTCGGATTCCCTCGCCACTCTGTCGATGAGCCAGGCCAATCGCATCACCGATCAGGACAACCCCTGGTTCATTGGAGGGTCGCGGCAATTCGGTTCGCAGGCGATAGGCATGTCCCTGAAACTTGCCGGGGAGTGCGAAGGTAATCTTGCCGCAAGCCTTTAAGAACTCGACGAACTTCGACACATGCGTCGACAGGTGTTCTTCGGCTTCGCGACCCAGGCCAACGTTCAAATAGTTACCCTTGCGAAACACCCAGGCGTAGCCCTTCAGGTCCGGGCAGAAGAACAGTTCAGGGCGGTCTGCCTGAATTGCGCATTCCGATTGCTGTTCGGGTGACATCTCGAACTCAACCTCCTGAGCAAGCACAACGGGAAGCTCAGGCTGTTGCGGAGTTAGTGCGGTCGCATTGGCCTTGTGAAGCGATTCCAGATGCCGCGCGATTGGACAGAAGTGGCCTCCGGCACCGATGACGACGGGGGCTCGATATTCGTCGTTGACGACCCAGTGCGAGCCGTCCTGCTTCAACGAGCGAAATGCATGCCCCAATTCCAACCTCGCCCCGGATCGCTTGAGCAGATAGTCGTCAAATTCGCAGCGACGAATCCCGTAGCTGACAGTCTGGGCATAGTCCGTTTCGATCTCGGGACCACCGATGAAACCGGTCAGGAACCGAGTGATTGGCTGCATTACGTGATTCGATTTGAAGTCCTCGACATCAATGTGCAACTCGTCCACGATCGGTGGTGTGATCCAGCCGGCGCAGACTTTGTGCCGCGGGAATTGAGCTTTGTCGAGCACCATTACGTCGACGCCCGCTTGACGTAGTTTCCACGCACACGATGACCCGGCGGGGCCGCCACCAACGATTAAGACATCCGCGTTCTGCATCGTGGCATCGCTTTCTAAATCACCGTGCGCGATTCTGATCGTCTTGGATTTCAGGTTGGGTACCACTGATGGCCGCTTTGGGCCACCAGTGTCTTCGCGTGTGCGAATTTCAGCATCACCACGGATTGTTTACTCTTTGACACATCAGCAAGACACTGGCGACTCAAAGCCATCGCCAGTGGCACCCGAAACTATGTTTCTCGCAGGCAGAACCACGCACGTCATTCAGGATACAGGTGCCTGGCCACGAAGCGGTGTCGAGTACCAGTCGTCTCGCGTCCACGGCAGGCTGTTGTTTTCAGCTCGTGCGAAAACGACCTGGAACAACTGTAGATCTCCGCTGTCGAACGTGGCCGAGGAAGCTGCCAGGTACAGTCGCCACATCCTGACGAATCGCTCGTCGAACATCTGGCCCACCTGATCCGCCACCTTTTCGAAATTGCTGAGCCAGTCGGCGCAGGTGCGTGCGTAATGCAGTCGCAGATTCTCCACGTCCAGGACCGAGAAGCCTGATCCCTCGAAGATATCCATCATCTCGCGCAGGCTGGGGGGATGAGCACCGGGGAAGATGTATTTGTCGGTCCAGGGATCAAGGTCGCGTTTCACATTGCGGCCGATGCTGTGAATGAGGCCTCGTCCTGTCGGCGTGAGCACTCGCGCGATCAGTTGTCCCAGCCCGCGATAGTTTTCGGGGCCGACATGTTCCAGCATTCCGACAGAGACGAAGGCGTCAAACTCGCCCGTCATGTTGCGATAGTCGTCCTGCACGAACTCGATCTTGTCACTGAGTCCTTCGCGCTGTGCTCGTTCCCGCGCGTACCGGACCTGTTCCGTTGAGAGGTTGTAGGCTTTGACCAACGCGCCGTAGTGGCGAGCCATATGCAATGCCAAGGCACCCCAACCGCAGCCCGCTTCGGCCACACGTTCGCCTGGTTTCAAGCGCAGTTTGCGGCAGACATAGTCGAGCTTGGCAGTCTGCGCCTCGGCGAGTGTTGCTTCGGCACTAGGATAATAGGCACACGTATAGACCAGTTGCTCATCGAGCCACAGTTTGTAGAACTCGTTGCCCAGGTCATAGTGATGATGAACGCTGGACTTCGACCTGGCGAATGAATGCGAACGACTCGTGAATCGCTTATTGCGAAGCACCGGTCGTTGCTGCCGTGCTCGCTCGAGCCCTCGATTGATCTCCAGCAGCAGCGGTAACACTTCACCCTGGATCAGCAGGGTTCCCTCGGTATAGCTTTCTCCGAAGGAGAGGTTTGGATTCCAGACCAGCCGGCGCAAGGCATCGGGTTGCCGGATCACGATTTGTCCGACGCCGGTCTGCGTCTCGCCAACGGTCGTTCCGTCCCATAGAACAATCGCCAGACGGGGGCGGCCGACACGGGCGTACACCCATTCGATCAGCTTGCGTTCTACGGGCCACGCTTTGCGGATCTGACCATCGCGAATGGGTTGCGGATGCGATATCCCGCCGTTGACCGAGACCAGAGAACCGGCATGATTGCCGTTGCGACCAGGGTCGGTCGACGTGGAAGAGGCAGATGCTGCGGTGGTATCCAACCCTTCCTGCATGGTGTCACCTCATGAGCTAGGGAACTAAGAAGATGGGACCGACGATTCTGGCAAGTTTCATCGCGTCCATCGAGTCAAACTGGCGTTCTGTTTGCGATTCGTGAATTTACTGGATGCCATGAGCGCTGGTGCATTGTCACAGATAAGAATGGGGGTTTGGTTTCTCTGTCCAACAATCCAAGTTCCTGAGATACGGGGTATTCGGGCAAGGCCCTCAATCCCTGTACCAGGGCTTGATCGCCGTGAGTTGGTTCTCGAATGGTTCGCGTGACCTCACGATTTGGCAGCATTTGTCAGTCCATGGCAGGGTTTCCAGGGGGTCGCGCTTTTTGTCAGTGTGAAGCGTCCCCACTGGCTGAGCCGGTGCATTTGCAGCAACTTCATTCACTCCCAGTTAAGAAAACAGGCCACACGCATGGACCAGATGGAAATGGTCCACAGGTGTGGCCGGTTGTTACGGTCCACTGAAAAGTCGTTTCGATCACTCTCTCTTATGCCATATTCCGCGAGCGCGGGTCTAGAGGGTTTTTGCTAGATTTTGCCAAATCAATCGCAGATTCTTTGGAGACCTGAGGGCTGACGCAGAGCGGCTCGCCTGTTTTTCGGTCCCAGCAGACGACCGACGATAGCCCACCGTACGGTGGGTCACCGTGATCACCAACAGAGCGAGTCTCGCGCCCGATGCGGCCAGGGGACTTACGTCCCCCGCTCAGGAAAACACGCTGTGTGACTCGGCTGGAAGACTAGTGATGTCGAGGGATTTCGACTTCATACTGGATGTTGATGTCGGACATCGGACGTGTGTCAGGGTCGTCGTTGTCGCGAATGTGCAGGACCGCTCGATAGGTGACATCAGCTAGGAGTGGTTGATGGGGGACGAAGACCAAGCGTGAGTCTTTGATGGAGTAGGTGCCAGAAACAGTCGATGTTGTGGCATGCGGTGCCGCGTTGACGGCGAAGACGGCAAACACGCTGGAGTACGCGTTATCACTGACCGGGGTGTGGCGCAGACGGAGCAGGTCGTGATGGGACAGACCGATGGCTTCGAAGCGGATCGGGCGTTGCAAGTCATCCTTGATGACTCCGATCCGGGGTTCGTCGTCTTCGACGAACAGACCTCGAGGCGACTGGTTGGATCGAGCTCGGA
>CBIHQO010000074.1:0-13152 GCA_966211735.1 uncultured Schlesneria sp. | reverse complement strand
TTGACCAGGAATTCCTTCACCTGGTCAGGAACCTGACCTTTGACTGGATCATCGAAGCACAGAGAGACGACGACGACGCCCTTCTTCGCATAGGCCTTGCTCATTTCGACCGTCTTGGGAAAGGCCTTGCGGCACGGGACACACCAGGTGGCCCAGCAATCGACGACAACGACATTGCCCTTGTTGGAAGCGATGATTCGGTCGTAACCCGCTTTGTCGACGACACGGACCGAGATTGCTTTGGCTTGGCCGAAGGCGATGCTGCCGGACCCAGATAGCGCCAGCACGGCGGCTCCTGACGTGACCTTCTGCATCCATTCGCGGCGTGTCTGAGTATGACCTTCCATGATGATCCTCTCGGTTGAATTCTGGTTCTGTGACAACTGCAGTTTACTCGACCACCTGATTTGACGGAATGCCCGGTATTAAGGGAATAGGGCGTGAGGAATCAGGAATCGCTTTGAAGTGGTTTCCCCCCTGCCTCCCGTTCGCGACGCGCTATTCCCTACCAAGCCGTTTCGGAAACCCGCCATCGGATCTGCTTTCATGTGACTTCAGCGCGCGCCGAAAGGCAAATTCTAAGTGATGACTGTCAATGCTGTTGCAATCGCTATTTCGGGAAGACTCATCCCGAACGGCAAAGTTTCCGGCATAACATGGTTGACGATCATGTTGGGCAACTGTTATCAATTAACAATTGCCGATGCGAGATTGGTGGTTCTCCGGAACCGTCCTCCCCCGCAGGATCCCGCCGATGACATCCCGCCTGAAAAACTCCTTCCTGTTCTTGGCCTTGGTTAGCCTGTTCGCTGCCGGTACGTCCGCGTCGGCACAGGAGGCACTGCATCAGCGAATCGATCAACTTGTCGAATCCAACCTGATCGGTCCGGCCGCCGCCATCGCCAACGATGCCGAATTTGCTCGTCGAGCCTTTCTCGATTTGACGGGGGCGATTCCCTCGTCGGCCGAAGCGCGAACGTTTCTCGATGACCCCGCGCCGAACAAGCGCGAGTTGTTGATCGATCGACTGCTGGCCAGCCCACGCTATGCGGTTCACATGGCAACGGTATTCGATGTCATGTTCATGGAGCGCCGTCCCGACAAACACGTTCCCGCACCTGAATGGTTGAAGTACCTGCAGGGATCGGTCGAGCAGAACAAGCCGTACGACCAGTTAGCTCGTGAGATCCTGAGCGCTGATGGGACCGATCCTGCCGTGCGACCCGCGGCGAAGTTCTTTCTGGATCGCGATGCCGAACCCCATTCATCGGCCCGTGATGTGGGGCGGATCTTCTTCGGAATGGATCTGCAATGTGCTCAGTGTCACGACCATCCGCTGGTCGATCACTACCTGCAATCGGACTATTACGGGCTGTATGCGTTCGTGAATCGGACAAACGTCTTCACCGATGCCGCTCAGAAGAAGTCGTTCCTGGCCGAGAAGTCGGATGGTGACGCGAGCTACAAGTCGGTCTTCACGGGTGATGCTGCGGACACTCGGCCTCAGTTGCCGGGTGAAGGTGAAATCGAAGAGCCTCGGCACCGCCAGGGTGAAGATTATGTCACGGCTCCTGCGGCGAATGTCCGAGCCGTGCCGAAGTACAGCCGACGAGCGAAACT
Organism: uncultured Schlesneria sp.; assembly: GCA_966211735.1. Classification (GTDB taxonomy): domain Bacteria; phylum Planctomycetota; class Planctomycetia; order Planctomycetales; family Planctomycetaceae; genus Schlesneria. The sequence goes on along the minus strand of CBIHQO010000074.1, from coordinate 11,532 downwards.
AGCTGAGTTGGCGACCAATGGAACCAATCGCCAATTCAACGTGAACATTGCCAATCGATTGTGGGCGCAGGTCATGGGGCGCGGCTTAGTCCATCCTGTTGACCTGCATCATCCGCTCAACACGCCTTCGCACCCTGCGGTGCTCGAACTGATCACCAATGAGTTCGTGGCCCAGAAGTACAATGTGAAGTGGCTGCTGCGGGAACTCGTGCTGACGCGAACTTATCAACGGTCGATTGATCCTGCGGCCGAGATGACCGGTCAGTTAGCAGCCGCATCGCAGCAAGTTCCTGCGGTTGACGCGGAATACAATCGCTTGAAGGGGGTGGCCGAAGCGTCTCGACAGGCGGCGAACACCGTACGAGATGAAATGAAGACGGCTCGAGCGGCATTGGAGCCGACGGAAGCGGCTTGGAAAAAAGCGGAAGCCGCGGTGACGGAAGCGAAGAAGCCTGTTGATGCGGCCATCGCGGCGATTGCGAAGGCTCAAGGAGAAGCGGTCGCCAAGCAGGCCGTCTTGACTGCGGTCACAGAAGCCTCAACGAAAGTGGCCGAGGCTGCGAAGCTACTGCCGAATGATAAAGATGTCGTGGCCTCTGCAGCGACGTTCACCGCCAAGCAACAGCAAGTGACCGGTGAGTTGGCCGCGATCCAGAAGGTCGTGACCGATCAGACTGCCGCTCAAGCTGCCGCACAGGTGAAGCTAGTCGAAGCGTATGGTCCCGCGGATGCCGCCTATTCGGCGCTGGTAGAAGCTCGTAAGCCGGTCGACGCCGCGAAAGCCAAGGTGCTCGTGGTCTGGAACCAGCATAAAGCAGACTCGTTGGCTGCAGCAGTTCAGAAGAAGCGATTGGATGGCCTGCAGGGACATGTGGCCTACGCAACTGTTGTCGCGAATGTCGGTCCGGCTCAAGCTGCGATCGAACCCGCGAAAGCGGAACTCGCCGCAGCCGTTCAGTCCGTGGCGCAACAGCAGACCGAATTGACCAGGCAGACAGCGGCTGTCGCGGAGATCGAGAAATCGATGATCGACGCGACGAAGGTGCTGGAGGACGCCAAGACCCAGTTTGCGGCGAAGCAGGTCGTCGCACAATCGGTTAGCGAAGCACTCGCGAAGTCGGAAGCCGCGCTGCAAAAACTGCCTGGCGATGCCGAACTGACGGTGATCGTTCAAAAGCTGAAAGAGCGACAAGAGCCGCTGGTGAAAGAAGCGTCCACGTTCGAGCAGGCGGTCGCTGTTCGTGACGCGACCGCGAAAGAGGTCGCGACGCAGATGGCTGCGATGAAGCAAACTCTGACGACGATGACCGCTGAAATGGCGGCACGGCAGATGGTCGTGACGGCGAAAACCAATACGGTGAATCTGGCAATGGCGACTGCTCAGGCGGCACAAGGTGCGGTTGAAACCGGAAAAGCGTCATTGGTCGATTCGTGGACTTCGGGGGCGGCTGTGCGACCGCTGAAGCATCTGACTCCCGAACAACTGGGTTGGGCTGTGATGCAGGCGACTGGCGTGATCGAACCGCAGCGCCCTGGCGTTGATGCCGAGATCGAAAAGACGAATCCCAAAGTCAACGTGGCGAACGATGCCGCGAAAACTCGTGGTCGAGATTTCGAAGTCGAGGCACTGCTGCACGAGAAGAATCGCGGCAACCTGAACGTGTTTGTTTCGATGTACGGTCAATCGGCAGGGCAACCGCAAGACGATTTCTTCGCGACACCCGATCAGGCGTTGTTTGTGGCTAACGGTGGCTCGGTGATCGGATGGGCCTCAGGCGGCCAACTGGCTCAGCGACTGAATCCGATGGAAGATCCGAAGGCATTGACTGAAGAGCTTTATCTCAGCCTGCTGACTCGTCGGCCGACTGAGGCAGAGATTAACGAAACGACTCGTCTGCTGGCGGCACGTCCGACAGAAAAAGGGATCGTGGTTCGCGACATGATCTGGGCGCTGGTGACATCAGCCGAATTTCGGTTTAACCATTGAACGAGATTTAATCGACGGATGAGGATGTTCGTTGATGATCGACAACCGAATTTCGGTGGTCGAGTGATTCGATAAGAAACGGAGCGGATGCCATGCGATGTGACTATGCGTGCGGTTCGAATGAACACCGAATGGCTCGGCGACAGTTTCTCGGAACGCTGGCGGCGGGTGGCTCGATGATGGGGCTGTCGGCACTGGCACAGCCTGCCGCGACCGCCGAACTGGCTCAGCAGCAGAAGCGAGTGCTGGTCTTCAACATGGCGGGTGGCTTAAGCCAGTTGGAAAGCTGGGACCCCAAGCCGGGCACGCCTACGGGCGGGCCGTTTCGCGCCATTTCGACATCGGTGCCGGGGACGCAGATTTGCGAACTGCTGCCCGAAACTGCGAAGCAGATGCATCGGTTGGCGATTGTGCGCAGCGTGAACACCAAAGAGGGGGACCACGGTAAGGGTGCCTACATGATGTTCACCGGCCGCAAGCAGACCCCGGCCGCCGACTATCCACGCATCGGTGCAGTGGCGGCGAAAACGCTGGCACCAGACGAAGGGGGATTGCCGGGTCATATCCAGATCACGGCTGGGGGCGGCGGTCGCGCCAATGATGCCGCGTATCTGGGGCCCAAGTACGCCGGCCTGCTGATGGGGAATGGCCAACCGCCCCAACACACGACTCGCCCGGATGGAATCAGCGAAGTCTCTGACGTGGAACGCAATGCGATGCGCCGCGCGGTCAATGATCGCTTTCTCTCGCGCCGCCGCACGGCCATGACGGACGCGTACACCTACAGCTACGAGCAGGCCCAGCAGTTGATGGCTCGGCGCGAGATCTTCGATGTGACGAAAGAGTCTGATCAGGATCAGGCTCGCTATGGCAAGCATGATCTGGGGCGGCACTGCCTGCTGGCTCGTCGGCTGCTGGAGAAAGGGATTACCTACGTCCAGGTGAGCCATTCCAACTACGACTCGCACAATGAGAACTTCAACTTCCATCTCGAGCAACTCGGCGAATTCGATCATCCGTTCGCGACGATCGTGGGGGATCTGGCCGATCGTGGCATGCTCGAAAGCACACTGATTGTGGTGCTGTCTGAATTCGGACGAACTCCGAACATCAATCACCTGTTTGGTCGCGATCACTGGGGCAACGCCTGGTCAGTCCTGATGGGGGGAGCTAGAGTTCACCCCGGTGCCGTGATTGGCAAGACGAACGAGAATGGGACTGCCGTGGTCGACCGCGAAGTCGATCATGGTCACCTGTTTCACACGTATCTGCAGGCCGTGGGGGTCGATTCGACAAAGTCGTTTGATATTGACGGCCGACCCATCCCAATCGCTGATCCGGCATATAGCGCGATTAAGGAATTGCTGGTTTAGAATCGCCTCTCTGCGTCTCGAATGTGCGTTCGAATTGAAACGCAGAGGCACGAACATCGCGGGGATCAATTGGCCAATTCTCGGTCGATTCCGTTTTGGAACGTGGCTGAAAAGCCTGAAGATTTCTTCGCGTTATTTCCGATTCTCGCCCGCTCATTTGCCCGGCGGTGATAGCCAAATCTGGCTGGTTTTGTGTATCTTTCAGCCGCGGGTCTCGTGAAGCGCTCGTCCGGCTGTTGCAGCCGATTCCCTCCAGCGAAGGTTCTTACGTGATGAAGTGTTTTCGATTAACGTTGGCTGTACTACTGACTCTTTCTTTGGGATTTACACCGCTGATGTCGCATGCCGCTGATAAAGCTGAACCGGGCGTTCAGGACAAGGACGCTCCGAAGGAATTCACGACTACGAAGAGCGGTCTGAAATACCGAATTCTGCGCAAGTCCAACAAAGAGAAGCCCAAAGAATCCAGCACGGTCAAGGTCCACTACAAGGGGACGCTCGACAACGGCAAGGTCTTCGATAGCTCGTACGCGCGTGGCGAAGCGATTGAGTTTCCGCTGAACGGTGTGATCGCCGGTTGGACGGAAGGGATGCAACTGGTTGGCGAAGGGGGCATGATCGAACTGGAGATCCCCTATCAACTGGGCTATGGCGAACGCGGGACTCAGGGGATTCCCGGCAAGTCGACACTGCACTTCATCGTCGAATTGCTCGAAGTTCAGAAGCCGCTGGAACCGGGACCAGATGACGCCGACGCTCCGAAGGAATTCAGCGAGACCAAGAGCGGCCTGAAGTATCGTGTGCTGCGCAAGGGCAAAGGCCCCAAGCCAGGCCCGACCACGACCGTGGAAGTTCACTACAAGGGCTGGCTGGATAGCGGCGAGACCTTTGACAGTTCCTACGATCGTCGCGAGCCGATCAAGTTCCCGCTGAACCGCGTCGTCAAAGGCTGGACGGAAGGGATGCAGTTGGTCGGTGAAGGTGGCAAGATCGAGCTCGAGATTCCGTATGAGTTGGGATACGGCGAAGCCGGACGACCTCCAAAGATTCCTCAGAAGGCCACGCTGCATTTCATCGTCGAGTTGCTCGAAGTTCAGGTTCCTGCAGAACCAGGTGCCGTCGATAAGGATGCGCCTGAGAAGTTCACCACAACCAAGAGTGGTCTGAAGTACCGCATTCGTCGCAAGACGGAGGGTGCCAAGCCGACCGGGGACAACGTTGTCAAAGTCCACTACAAGGGTTGGCTGGATGGCGGCAAGGTTTTCGACAGCTCGTACGATCGCGGTGAACCGATCGAGTTTCCACTCGGCGGCGTGATCAAGGGTTGGACTGAAGGGATGCAACTGGTTGGCAAGGGTGGAATGATCGAACTGGAGATTCCCTACGACCTGGCCTATGGCGAAGAAGGCCGTCCCCCAGTGATCCCCGCGAAGGCGACGTTGCACTTCATCGTTGAGTTGCTCGAAGTGAAGTAGTAAGCGGATTGAATTCGATCGGAATGAATGAACCACAGCCAGAGATGGCTGTGGTTTTTTTGTGGGTCGTCAATTCCAGATTCTTGATCGCCGGTCCAACGACAATCGCGGCTCAGCAGGAGCTTCGCCCTCCCAAATACGAAGACGCGGCCATGTCGAGGACTCCATGTCCGTGGCACCTACGAATAGTGGGCAACGCTTACACTGCCTCGCTTAGAAGGCGAGTCGGGAGGGCGCTATTTCGCAGGAGGCTTGGCGGTCGAATTGAAGAAGTCCCACAGTGTATCCGTCGCGTTCAGCGTGGTTGTGTTGGGGCCCATTGCGGCTAGAGGTGCGAAGGACTTGCTGCCTGGCCATTGATGTCCCTGGCCTTTCAGCATAAGTACGGTGAGGACCGGGCCGTTCGACTTCGAGGGGTATTCCTCTTTCTTGATCCTGTCATTGTCCGAGATGACTTTCGGTTCCGTTTCGCAGCTGATGGCTTTGGCCCAGGCAGTCAGTGGTTCGGCGACGGGAGGATTGCGTTTGTTACCCCACGGGAGTCGAACCTCGCCACCTTCGAGGGGGACCAGTGGGTCCTGCGTTCCCAGGATGCACAGCGTTGGCAGCGGGTGCTTCGGTTGCGGATCTGCCACGGCCAACAAACCGGCCACCGTTCCCACAGCTTGAAATCGATCGGAGAGTTCCGCGGCGAGTTTGAAGGTCATGCCGCCACCGTTGCTATGGCCGCAGCAGTAGACGCGATTGGTGTCGTAGGGGAGGCGAACTTTCAGCAACTCCAACAGATCACGGATGTAGGCGACATCATCAATGGCCGCTCGGGGAGATCGGCTGTTCAATTGCCCCGAGTTCCATAAGGCAGGATTCGTGCCAAAGTTGGCGGGCTCACGAGGCCGCGCGGGCAGGCCGTCTGGCGCGACGACCAGAAATCCATTCTTCTCTGATTTGGCGGCCCAACTGTTATGATCGAGGACGATGCGACCATTTCCGCCCGCGCCGTGCAATGCCAGGACCAATGCGGGTGGGGCTTCCATATTGTATCCCCTCGGGATTTGCACATGGGCCACTCGTTCGTAGTCGCCGGATGTGATCGTTACCGAGAACCGGCCGGGCATCGGTGGCGAAGGGAGCGGTGCATCCTGTGCGATGACGTCCGACGAGATGAGAAACAAGAGAAGCAGAGCGACTTGAGATGAACCGGCCATGAATTGTCGATACCCTGCGGTGTTGATTGAACAAGCGCGATCAGATCCGTTACGACGATAAACACCGATTGGGCTGCTTAGCAGCGAGACGCATTGTCTTTTTCGCTTTATTGTCCTCTCAAGTGCATCAGAACCAAAGGAGCCAGACTTGTCTGCCGAGTACTTCCAGCGACTGATCCGCTGCCTAGACCACGAAGCGGCCGAGGAAGCTCGCGAGGTCGTGCGACGCCGTCAGCAGGCAACGGGTGCCGCCGCGGAACGTAGCGGGACCACCTTGTTGGGATTGGCTATTCGGGACGAGGTCGGTGGGTTTGGTGCACGGGTCGCGGTGACATTCGGCAAGCGAGACCGCCGCGTGGATCTCCCCTGGTCCCGGCTTGGTGCCGGGACACCCGTCATTGTCTGCGAAGAGAACGTCAACGATCCCACCGGCTGGCGTGGCGTCGTGACCGATCGCGATCAGTCGACGATCACAATCGCGTTACTGGAATCGCCTGAATCGACGAACGATCGCCCGACGTATCGCATCGACGTTTCCTCTGACGAGGTCGCTCGACAGCGACAACGCGATGCCTTACGAAAGGCGAGTGCTGCCGAGCGTGGCCGACTGGCGGTGCTGAAGCGCCGTCTACTCGGTGAAGAATCACCGACGTTCTCAGAACGTCGACCGTGGCAACCGTTGACGCTGCTGGATAGCTCGCAACGCGCTGCCGTCGATCTCGCCTTGTCGGCCGAAGATGTGGCGATCATTCATGGGCCGCCGGGGACGGGGAAGACGACGACGGTGGTGGAACTGATCAGGCAAGCGATTCGTCGTGGCGAAAAGGTGCTGGCGTGTGCTCCCAGTAATCTGGCGGTTGATAACTTGCTGGAGCGGTTGCTGGCGTTTGGAGAGCGGGCGCTGCGAATCGGGCACCCCGCGCGAGTCATGCCGGCCTTACGCGAGCAGACGCTGGATATCCAGGTGGAATCGCACCCTTCGCTGAAGTTGGCTCGCGAATGGACGAAGGAAGCGTTCTCTCTTCGCCGACAGGCAGGCCGATACGTTCGCACCGCTCCAGTTCCAGGAACCCGTCGTGACTTGCGAGCCGAAGCGCGAAAGCTGCTGGATGATGCCCGGCAGATGGAAACGGGTCTGGTCAATCATTTACTCGATTCCGCGACGGTGATCTGTGCCACGTTGACCGGTCTGAACGACGACATCCTGGGTGATCGCCAATTCGATCTGGTCGTGATCGATGAAGCGGCTCAGTCGACCGAGCCGACCTGCTGGATCCCTCTGCTGCGTTCGCGACGCCTGGTGCTGGCGGGTGATCATTGCCAGTTGCCGCCGACGGTGCTGTCGCAGGATGCACGTCGAGAAGGATTTCACACGAGCCTGATGGAAAAGCTGGTGGCGCGCCTGGGCTCGACGGTTTCACAGCGTTTGACGACTCAGTACCGCATGCATGAGCAGATCATGCGGTTCTCGTCGGATGAGTTTTATGAGTCCTCGCTGATCGCGGCCGAGTCGGTGCGCGAACATCTGCTGAAGGATCTTCCAGAGATAATCGCCAACCCGCTGTCCGAGTGTGCGGTGCGATTCTTTGATACGGCGGGATCCGGCTGTGAGGAGCAATCGGAAGCGGCCGGCAGCAGTTTGCAGAACCCGGGCGAAGCGGACTACGTCGCCAGGCAAGTGGCAGAACTGCTCGCGGCGGGAGTGAAGCCGACGGAGATCGCGGTGATCACCCCCTACGCTGCGCAAGCTCGGCTGCTGCGGGACTTGATCGCTTCCCAAGGGGTCGAAGTCGATACCGTCGATGGATTTCAAGGCCGCGAAAAGGAAGCGATTGTCATTTCGCTGGTTCGATCCAATTCGAAAGGTGAAGTCGGATTCCTGGCGGACACGCGACGTACGAATGTTGCGCTGACCAGAGCGCGGCGGAAGCTGATTGTGTTTGGGGACAGCAGCACGCTGGCCAATCACGAGTTTTACCTGCGGTTGCTGGATTACTTCGAACGCGAAGATGTCTACGGGACAGTGTGGGAACTCGGAACGGAGTAGCCAAGGTCGCCAAGACCTTGGGCGAGAGTCACTTCGCGTGGAAAGCACATCGGCTTTGCCCAATCTCTTGGCGAGATTGGCTACGGTGCGGGAATTGGGCGCGGAGCGATTCGCCGTCATTGCAGCGGCGGGATCAGATCATCTGCCCATTCGTAGACCTGCCAAGGATCGTGCCGGGGTGGCAGGAAGGAGAGGCTGAGGTAGGCGACACCGACGGACAATAAGTTCGCCAGCAACAGACTCCGCAGTAGATTTTTCTGTGGACCGACGATCAATCGTAGCGGGATCCCTTCGACGACGTTCGTCAGCAGCCAGGCCATCAGACAGGTTTCGGCCCAGGTCAAGGGGTTGAACGTTCCCCAACCATTACTATGGTTGCGAGCCGCGACCGAGTATTCCCAGTACCAACCCCAGGCTGGCAAAATCAGGATACCGGCCAAGGTCGAGACGACGTTGATGATGCACGCGGCACTAAACGCGCGTCGCCAGGTGATCTGGAAAAAGTGGCGAAAAAGCGACGCTTCAATAGCCAAACCGATCAGGATCACGGGGATGGCCGCGATCCGATCAAGCAAAAACAGGGCTGGCCAGACCACATCGGCCAGTACCAGGTTCATGGTGACGCTCGTGATGGGAGATTTTGAAATGAGCGCGTACAGCTTAGCGATAACATCGCCGGGTAGCACAACGCAATCTCCTGCCGGTGGATCAATTTTGTCTTACTGAAAGCGTTAATTGGCGAGACTTGCGTCGAGCGAACCGTGCGGGCAGACTTGGGGGCTGACAAGGGACGATTCAATCACTCAGGTTGCGCTCATTCATGCATATTCGAGACGGAATTCTGGCACCCGAAGTCTGCCTGGCGGCGGGGGCAATCAGCCTGGGGGCGATTACGTATTCCCTGCGGCGGTTGCGGTTTGATTTGGAAGATCGCGCGGTCCCGTTGACGGGGATGATGGCGGCGATCGTCTTCGCGGGCCAGATGGTCAATTTTCCGTTGTTCGGACTGCCGGTTTCCGGGCATCTCCTCGGCGGAGTCCTGGCGGCAGTCATGCTGGGACCGTGGGCGGGCTGCCTGGCGATTTCGATGGTGCTGATTGTGCAAGCGGTCCTCTTCAGTGACGGCGGTTTGATGTCGCTGGGGGCAAACATCCTGAACATGGCGGTAGTCGGGGCGTGGGGTGGCTACGCCGTTTACGCCACAATTCGGCGGATGCTGGGCAACGGCGCTGCCGCAACGGTGTCCGCTGCGGTCATTGCCGCGTGGCTGTCAGTGTTGGGAGCGGCCGCCCTGTTCTGTGCGGAGTTCCTCTGTTCGTCTCGATCGGCGGGTGTCGATCCGCGCGGGGTGCTGTCGTTGATGGTGCTATATCACTCGTTGATCGGGGTCGGAGAGGCTCTGATCACGGGGGCGGTGCTGTCATTTGTGTTGGCTCGTCGAGGTGATCTTGTTCCCACGCCGAATGCACCGGGATCGGTCGGTACGATTGGACGTTTCGCCGCGACGGGCCTGATGGCGGCTTTGGCCGTGGCGGCGATTGTGGCTCCATTCAAGTCGGAATCGCCCGATGGACTGGATGCGGCGGCGCAGGACCTGAAGTTCGACAAATTAGAAGTTGAGCGGCCTGCACTCGTGCTGGATGACTACGCGATTCCCGTTCCCGAACCCGTCTGGTGGCCTGCGCTTCCAGTTTCATTGGCAGGGATTATGGGGACGCTGGTCGTGTTTATCGCGGCCGTCGTGTTGGCGGGGATTACTCGACGGAACGTGGTGCCGATTCGAGTTGTGGATGGTTCCCATGGGAACTAGCGGGATCGGTTCGGACGCGGGTTCGCACTCCATCTGCCACGCCCTTCCTGCGGGAATGAAACTGCTGTTGACGCTGGGGATCATTCTGGTGGCGGGATTGATTCCGCTCGAACAGTGGCCCGCTCAAGGGTTGTTGCTCGCGCTCGTTTTTGTAGGACTCAGCGTGGCGGGCGTGACGATGCGCTACCTAGTTCGACGGTTGGCTTTGTTCCTGCCGTTGCTGTTGGTGTTTGGGCTGTCGGTACCGATGGCGCGTTCAAACGATGCGGCGTGGAGTTGGACGCTGTCGCTGTGGTTGCGGTGTACCGTTTCATTTATGGCCGGATTGTGGTTGGTTCACGTGCTGCCGTTTCGTGATTTGTTGACGACGTTGCGGTACTGGCACTTCCCTCCCGCGCTGATCGCGATGCTGGGATTTATGTATCGCTACACGTTCATTCTGTGGGATGAACTGCGACGACTTCGCAATGCTCGGGCCGCTCGGGATTTTGGTGGTGGACCGTGGTGGCGCGTCTGGTCGATCAATTCCCAGGTGATCGGCCTGCTGTTATTGCGCGCGATGGAGCGGGCCGAGCGAACTCATCGAGCGATGCTGGCTCGCGGGTGGGATGGGTCGATTCGGTTTCTGGACGGGAAGGATTGATTGAGGAGCACGGCTGAGGGGCGAGGGCTGAGGGCCAAGCGACGGAATCAGGCCGAAGACGTGCGGGGCGTTGCCCACGCGGTTCAACGAATGCATTGAGAGATTTGACTTCGAATGGCTCATTCTGATCAGCCCGCGATGGAACTTCGCCGACTGTCGTTTTGCTATCCCAATGGGCGGGTGGCGCTGGAAGAGATCACATGCGCCGTGCCGCACGGGGAACGCGTGGCGATCGTGGGACCCAGTGGTGCGGGCAAGTCGACACTGCTGATGCACTTGAACGGTCTGCTCCCCTCCCCTTCCCTGTCGAGCGACGATGACGCGCAAGTCGTGATTGAGGGGCAGGCAGTGACCCGGTCGCGACTGCAGCAGATTCGTCGGCAAGTCGGCTTTCTGTTTCAAGACCCCGACGATCAACTGTTCTGTCCGACTGTGCAAGACGACGTTGCATTTGGGCCCTTGAACCTGGGACTGAATCGCGCGGAAGTTCTGATCCGCGTGGAACAGGGATTGGCTGCTGTGGGGATGGCGGATTGTCTGACTCGCAATCCGTCAGAGTTGAGTACGGGCGAACGCAAACGAGTCTGCCTGGCGGGGATCCTGGCCTGCGATCCTTCGATCCTGGTCCTGGACGAGCCGACCAGCAATCTGGACCCGCGTGCCCGGCGGCAGTTGTTGCACATCCTGCGCGAATTCGCCGGGACGCTGATTGTGGCGACGCACGACCTGGATTTTGTGATCGATCTGTGCAGTCGAGTCCTCGTGCTGGAATCGGGCAAGGTCCAGGCTGATGGTCCGACGGAACGAGTGCTTGCGGACCCACTGATCATGGATCGGCACGGGCTGGAAGTGCCGTGGCGACTGCGCAGGTAGGTGGATGCGGCAGGCGACACACTGAATGGCCGTGCGCAATTCTGCTTGCCTTGGATTTCAGGTTGGGTGCCACTCAACGCGGGTAACGATTTTCGAGATGCGAATATGAGGCGGGGATA
>CBIHQO010000073.1:0-13271 GCA_966211735.1 uncultured Schlesneria sp. | reverse complement strand
CTTCGACGGGAAAGGCCACGTGAAACTTGCAGCTTTCCGATGTGGCTCGGCGGCAACCGATAATCTGGCCGTCCACTTCGATCCGCGTCGGAAACACGCGACCATCGGCGCCGGTCAGGTAGCCGCGATAAACTTCGGGCCAGTCTTCCGTTAAGGATGCCGGGTGAACGGCAAATCGGATCAAGCCCATGTGCAACCTCGGTGTGCTAAAAAGTAAACGTGTCGTTGCTCGAGGTCTACACAATCGCTCCGCAGATGAACGCTACTGTTCAAGCTTGGCAGCGTCCTTAACAATCGATCACCCTTCTCTTTTGTGGAACTGACTCGCTGACAAGCGACTTCCGGAGTGTAGTTTTGTTGAACGGGTTGTTCAACAATGTCAGCAATGTTAGGCTCGCAAGGAATACCGTTTTGCGACCGGACAGGCTTGATCAACCGAGCCTTTAGATCGCATCCCACTTAACGATGGCGTCCCGCAAGCAGAAACTCGCTTAGTCTAACCCATGTTTCAACGCGACACGTAAGTGCTACCCGCACTTGTTCTTCAGAGATGATCTTGATGATGTCCAATCAACCTTCTGCAACTCCCTTTCTGCATAGCCAACTCCCCGGACTGACCCCTTTTCGAGGTAAGGTCCGCGATGTCTACGACTTCGGCGACCGGCTGCTGTTCATTGCCACAGATCGCATCAGTGCGTTCGATTGGATTCTGCCAAGTGGCATTCCGGACAAAGGCCGAGTCCTGACTCAGATCAGTCGCTTCTGGTTTAGCCGGCTGGACGTGCCTCATCACGTTCTCAGCATGAACCCTGGTGATCTGGATTTGCCCGCCGGGACCAACCTGGATGAACTGATCGGGCGCAGCATGGTCGTCTACAAGACCAAGGTCTTCCCTGTGGAGTGCGTCGTGCGAGGCTACCTCGCCGGTTCCGGCTGGAAGGAATACAAAGCGTCTCAAACCGTCTGCGGCATCCCCTTGCCCGCGGGACTGGTCGAAGGTGATCTGCTTCCCTCGCCAATTTTCACTCCGGCTACAAAAGCCGAAACGGGCCACGACGAAAACATCTCGTTCGAACGCATGTCAGAAATCGTCGGGCACGAAACCGCCATCGAACTGCGTCGAATGAGCGTCCATATCTATTCCATGGCTGCCGAGTACGCCCGAGAACGCGGCATCATCCTCGCCGACACCAAATTCGAATTCGGCTTGCGCGACGATGAAATTATCCTGATCGACGAAGTGCTGACGCCGGACAGCTCACGCTTCTGGCCCTTGGATCAATATACGCCCGGCGGCAGCCAGCCCAGTTTCGACAAGCAGTTCGTCCGCGACTGGCTGGAGTCGACCGCCTGGGACAAAAACAGCCCGCCACCAGAACTGCCTGCCGAAGTCATCGAGCGGACGCGAGCCAAGTACATCGAAGCGTTCGAACGTCTGACAGGTGAAGTCTTCCCCTGGCGTTAACGCTTTGAGGATCAGGCCTGCGATCGGCAGTCGTTGCTTTGATCTCTCTGGTTCGAAGGATCCGCCCGTGTCATCCAAGGTCGTCCCCTCGGACGCATCGTTGCCGCGCAACGTGCGAGTGCTCGGCTTGGCCAGCCTGCTGAACGATATTGCCAGCGAGATGATCTTCCCGCTCTTGCCCGGCTTCCTGTTGACATTAACCGCGGGAAACAAATTCGCACTGGGGTTGATTGAAGGTTTGGCCGATTCGGTGGCCAGCCTTCTGAAGCTTTGGTCAGGGCACTGGTCGGACCGCGCGGGAAGCCGTAAGGGGTTCGTCGTCTTTGGCTATTCCTTCGCAGCGTTGCTCAGACCCTGGATTGGTGTCGTCGGCGCAATGTGGCAGTTGGCGGCCATCCGCGTCGGCGATCGCATTGGCAAAGGGATCCGAACTTCGCCCCGAGACGCGTTAATCGCCGATTCCTGCGATCCGTCGATGCGAGGGCGAGCATTTGGGTTTCATCGGGCGATGAATCATTTGGGGGCGGCAATCGGTCCCTTGCTGGCGACTCTCTTCCTGTGGATTTTTCCCGATCAGCTTCGAACGCTGTTTCTGCTCACTCTGATTCCCGGCTTGATGGTGGTCGCGCTGGTGGCAGTCGGTTTGCGAGAGACACCGCAGCCTGCCGCGGATGCAAAGCCGACGACGAAAGGCGCAGATCGCCTGACGCTCGCTCCCTTCGACGGGAACTTTCGGCTGTTTCTCCTTGCCCTGATCGTCTTCTCACTTGGCAACTCCAGCGATGCCTTCTTGTTGCTTCGCGCGGAAGAGTTGGGTGTCCCGAAGGTGCTGCTGCCCGTACTGTGGTGCCTGTTCCACTTCTTGAAAAGCTCCAGCAACCTCTGGTTTGGTCGAGCTGTCGATCGATTCGGGCCCCGCCCATTCATCCTCGTCGGCTGGTTTGTCTACTCGATCATCTACCTCGGCTTCGCCCTGGCTGTGAACTCCTGGCAGGTATGGGGCATTTTCCTGAGCTACGCCCTGTTCTACGGTCTAACGGAGCCCGCCGAGAAAACGTTGGTGGCAGTCCTTGCCGGGCCCGAACGAAAAGGGCTCGCCTTTGGTTGGTTCAATTTCGCGATCGGCATTTCCACTTTGCCCGCCAGCCTGTTGTTCGGTGCCCTGTATCAGGCATACGGTCCTCTCTCAGCATTTGGGACCGGAGCAGCACTCGCATTGATCGCGTCGGTACTGCTCAGTTTCGTTCGCGTACCGGCAGTCCCTGCGGATTGACCCCAAACTGCCAGAATAAGCTCGAACTCGCGTGCCAGCAGCGCGCTCGACCTTTAAAAAAACCGCGGATTTGTCGCGTTTTACAATTCTTTTACGCATTAAACAAAACCAATTGACACATTCTGCCGGTTGCGAATAAACACCCCCTCGTTCATCTCCCATAGCAAATCTTGATTGCAACTCAAGCCGCCCGAATGGCTTCAAATCAAGCCTGTTGTTCGCCTCGCGACAACAAGGTTGAAGTGTCGTTGATTCGTCGGCAAGAGGGCTTCGTGCCGGTGGCGAAGTCGTCCCGTCTCCCAGTTTTCAATTCGATTACGTGCGACCAATCGGTCGCTTTACACCGAAGACAAGCGTTCTGCGGGCCGTCCAAAGTACGCACTGACTTCGCACATCGTCCCTTTCCGATCATGGTGACCGCATGACGACTGCCCATCCCGATGTGATCCCGTTCCCACAACGTGCTTCGGCACCTGTCGCGGAATCCGCTCCCAATGTCTTGATCGTCTCTTGCGATCAGGAAGTCGCTTGGCGGCTTGAGAACGATGTCCGATCCGCGGGTCTGACGACTCGCGTGGTCAACTCGTATGACGCGGCCGCTCAGTCGCTCAGCCTGCAGGCTTGCGAGGTCTGCCTCGTCGGACCACTCTCCCCCGGAGAGACCGCGGGGTCGATCGCCGGGTTGATCCAGCAAAAAGGCTGGTCCACTCAGTTGGTCTGTCTGGTCGCGTCTCCTTCTGACGACGGCCCTCAGATCCTGCCAGCCGCCAATGGCATCGAACTGCTGACTCAGCCCTACACCGCCTCGACGTTCGCGTTGACCCTGGCTGGTGCCGTGCAACGCTCCAAGTTGATGGCCGAAAACCGCCGCCTCCGCCGCCAGCTCAGCAACCGCAATCTGCGAGATATGGTCGGTCACAGCCCAGCGATGCACACGCTGCGACAGCAGGTGCAGACCGTCGCCGACGGCAGTAGCTGCGTCCTGATTCAAGGTGAACCCGGCTCAGGAACGGATCTGGTCGCCCAGGCGATTCACGATTCCGGCCGCCGAGCTCACCGACCGTTCGTGAAGATCGATTGCAGCGTCCTGTCCGCAGAAACACTCGAACAAGACCTGTTCGGTCAATGTGAACCCGCCCCCTTGGGCCAGACGATTCGTCATCCCGGCCGCCTGGAACTGGCCGACGGCGGAACCCTGCTGCTCGAACAAGTCCAGTTCGTCGCCCTGCCCGTCCAGAAGCAAATCACTTCGCTGATTCGCGAGCAATGCTACGTCCATCCGCAAACCGGCGAACGGATCCGATTCGACGTGCGATTTGTCTTCGGAGCCAACGTCGATCTCGTCAGTCTGGTCGACAAAGGCCTGTTCCGTCGCGACCTCCACGAAGAAGCCTCGCAAACCTGCATCAACCTGCCGACTCTGCGATCTCGCAAAGACGACATCGCCCCGCTGGCCGAACACTTCCTGCGTCGAGTCTCCGGACGCGAAGGCCGACCACCACGTTCGCTGACCTTGGACGCCCTGCACGTGCTGCAACGTCACGAATGGCCCGGCAACATCTGCGAACTCGAAAACGTCATCGAACGAGCCTGTGCCCTGGACTGGGGTAGCAAGCTGACAGCCTCAATCATCGAACCGTGGCTGACCCCACGTGAAGTGACCGAGGAAGAAGCCGATGCGCTGCCAGGCCTGACGCTCGCCGAAATGGAACGCAAACTGATCGAAGCCACCTTCAACCGCTTCGCCGGCAACCGCGAAAAGACAGCCAAAGCCCTGCAAATCGGCATCCGCACCCTCTCAGGCAAACTCCGAGAATACGGCTACCCCCCCCGAGGCGGACCAGGCTCCAACCTCAAGGCCTGGGTCCCAGTAGCCATCGCCCCAGAAACCATCGAACACCTCGAATCCGAACAACGAGCCGCCTGATCTCGATCAGACAAGAAAATTGAAAAACAGCCCGGTTGCCAACGCAACCGGGCTGTTTTGCATCGCAGGTTCTCCATGCAAGCATGTCTGCGCGGCGGTTTCTCTGTTGACGTTTGACGTCCGTATCAGATACATCCGCGAGGGGCCCGCCTTAGGGGACTGCGTTGGCATGGAAGAGCGGGCGGAGTAACGACTGCGATGGATGGACTCATCGTCGGACTGGGAAGCATTGGGTGTCGGCATCTGAGAAACCTCAGATCGTTGCTGCCCCATGCTGAGCTTACGGTCCTGCGCAGTTCCAACAGTTCGTCAAAAGAGCCTCCACCGCTGGAAGCAACTCGGGTGGTGCATTCGATCGACGATGCCCTGGCACATCAGCCAAAGTTCGCGATCATTGCGTCTCCGTCGCCGTTTCACATGGACACCGCGCTGACGCTTGCCAGGCACGGCGTCAATCTGTGCGTTGAGAAACCAATCTCGGATCGTCTGGATGGCGTTGACGAACTGATCGGCCTGACTCGTCGACGCGGGCTGGTGCTGGCCGTTGGGTACAATCTTCGATTTGCGGAACCGTTGCGTATCCTCCGCGCGGCGCTTTACTCGGGTCGGATTGGCCGACTACTCAACGTGCGCATCGAGACCGGCCAATATCTTCCCGACTGGCGACCACAAGCTGACTATCGCCAGGGCGTCAGCGCACGCCGCGAATTGGGCGGCGGAGCCCTGCTGGAATTGAGTCACGAGATTGACTATGCGCGTTGGCTGGCCGGAGAAATTGTGCGGGTCTCGGCCGACGTTCGCAAAGTCTCCGACTTGGAGATCGATGTCGAAGATTGTGCCGAGATGACTGTGAATTTTGCCAGCGGAGCACTTGGCAATATCCATGTCGACCTGCTGCAAAGGACGCCGACTCGCACATGTCGATTAATAGGCAGTCAGGGGACGTTAACTTGGGACGCAATCAGTAATCTGGTGCGGCTATATCAGGCCGAGACCTCTGTCTGGCAGGATCTGCATCCCGCACAGGCTCTTGATCGCAACGCAACGTACGTTGAAGAACTGAGGCACTTCTTCGACTGCATCAAGACGAAAGGGATGCCACTCATCACGGGTGAAGATGGCAGGCAGACGCTCAAAGTTGTCCTGGCCGCCAAACGCTCCTCTGAAATCAAAAAGCCTTGTGAGGTTGAATCATGAATGTCACCGGATTTATCTTTGCGCGAGGTGGCTCGAAAGGCGTGCATCGCAAAAATGTGCGTTCGCTATGTGGCAAGCCGCTGATCGCCCACGCCATCGACGCGGCTCTGGCAAGCCGATATATCAAGCGAGTCGTCGTTTCGACGGATGACGCTGAAATCGCAGAGGTCGCACGACGTCACGGGGCGGATGTTCCCTTCATGCGCCCTGCCGAACTCGCGACCGACACCGCTGCCGAGTGGTTGGCTTGGCGGCACGCCATTTCGCACGTGAACTCGGAGCAAGGAGTTGCGCCGCTTGACGTTTTTGTCAGCATCCCCGCTACGGCTCCGTTGAGGATCGCCGCAGACGTGGATGCCTGCGTGAATACGTTTCTGGAAACGCAGGCCGACGTCACGATCATGGTAGCTGAAGCACATCGCAGCCCATGGTTTAACATGGTCGTCGTCGATCCTGCCAGGTCGGCTCGGTTGGTAATGGCTGGAACAGGACGCGAAATCATACGACGACAGGACGCGCCACCGGTCTACGACATCACAACAGTCGCTTACGCCGCCAAACCCGACTTTGTGTTGAATTCGTTCGGCATTTTCTCAGGAAAATGCTCAGCCGCGATCATCCCGGTCGAGAGATCGCTGGACATCGATACTGAGTATGACTGGGAGATTGCCGAGTTTCTTATGGCGCGACGATTGACCGAACTGCCAGCGCGAAAGACAGGCTAGAACGATGCCAGAACATCGCAAGATCCAGGACCTGATGAGTCTTCGTAACCGCGTGGCTGTTGTCACAGGAGCCGCAGGGCACATTGGACGCGCGCTCTGTGCGACTCTTGCAGAACTTGGAGCGCAGGTCGTCGTGCTCGACCGTGCTGAAGGCCCGTGCAGGGATGTGGCTGACCAGCTCACGCGGACATATGCCGTACAATGTGTCCCGCTGACTGTCGATTTGATGCAAGAGTCCGATGTGATGTCTGTCTGCCCGCGAGTTCTCGATCAATTGGGGCAAATGGACATTCTTGTCAATTGCGCCGCATTCGTGGGAACGTCGAATCTGGAAGGCTGGGTCACAGACTTTGCTCGTCAGATGGCAGCCCCTTGGCGTTCGGCCCTGGAACTGAATCTGACTGTTCCCTTTCTGCTGACGCAGTCCTGTACCGAAGCGCTTTCCCAGTCAGGGCACGGCTCAGTCATCAATGTCGCTTCAATCTACGGCATCGTCGGACCAGACATGTCCCTGTACGAGGGGACGGCGATGGGGAATCCCGCGGCCTATGCGGCCAGCAAAGGCGGATTGATCCAATTGACAAAATGGTTGTCGACGGTGATGGCCCCGAAAGTCCGGGTCAACACGCTGACACCGGGTGGCATCGCGCGAGGGCAAGCCGAAGCGTTCCAGCAAAGATACGTTAAGCGAACGCCCCTGGCTCGCATGGGAACAGAAGAAGACATGATGGGGGCAGTGGCCTACTTGGCGAGTGATCTGTCGGCTTATGTGACTGGACAGAATATTGTGATCGACGGTGGCTGGACGGTTTGGTGAGATCTGGTGTGTGAGCTGATCTAGGCAGAAAAATCCGGCACTGATACATTCAGGCGAGCTCGCCGGAAATGCAGAATCCGGGATTTTCTGTCAAATACGTAAGCAGCCTGGCCTCGCTCGACTGCCATTCAACGAACCAACAAACGGTCGATGTCGGACTCCATTAGCGCGTACTGAAGTCCATGTTTAAGGTTGTTGACATGTCAAAATTCTCGATCCAGATTGGATCGCATACTGTAGATTCAAGATCGCCGTGTTTTGTCATCGCTGAAGCCGGAGTCAACCATAACGGGTCACTGGACGCTGCACTTAAACTTGTTGACGCGGCCGCTGACGCCGGTGCCAGTGCGGTCAAATTCCAGACGTTTGAAGCGTCCAAGCTTGTCACGAAGCACGCTCAAAAAGCGGACTACCAGAAGCAGAATACCGGCAACAACGATTCGCAATTCGAGATGCTGAAACAACTCGAGTTGTCGTACGAACAGCACCGGGAAATCGCCGGACACTGCAAGCGTCGCGACATCGAATTCTTGTCGACTCCGTTTGACGAACAATCGGCAGACTTTCTGAATGAACTAGGCATCAGTGCGTTCAAGATCCCCTCGGGAGAAGTTACAAATATCCCCTTCCTGAAACATGTGGCTCAGTTTGGAAAGCCGCTGATTGTTTCCACGGGCATGTGCCGGTTGGGCGAAGTGGAAACCGCTGTAGAAACGCTGGAAAGTGTCGGCTGCAAGCGGTTCGTCCTGCTCCATTGTGTCAGCAACTACCCTGCTGAGCCCAAGGACACCAATCTGCGTGCCATGCACACCATGGCGACGGCATTCAACGTGCCCGTCGGGTATTCGGACCACACACTTGGCTTTGAGGCAAGCCTGGCGGCAGTCGCCCTGGGTGCCTGCGTCGTCGAAAAGCACTTTACGCTCGATCGAACCCTGCCTGGCCCAGATCACGCAGCCTCGATGGAGCCGCAAGAACTTTGTCAGCTCATGTCCAGCATCCGTATTGTGCAACAATGCCTGGGAACTGGCCGCAAGGCACCGGCTGCAAGCGAACTCAGCACTGCGGCTGTAGCGCGTAGAAGTTTGGTTGCTGCAATCGATTTACCCGAGGGGACTGTCCTGCACGAAAACCACATTGCGATCAAACGACCTGGAAACGGCTTACCGCCGGCAATGCGGCCGCACTTGTTGAACCGCCGGCTGCGCCGCTCAATCGAAGCCGGAACTTTGTTGTCCCTGGAAGATATTTCGTGATAACCACTCGATTGAGAACAATTGCCACAGTCACCGTCGGTCGTTCGGATTTCGGTATTTACACACCGGTCCTGCGCGCGATTCAAGCCGACCCCAATCTTCGTTTGCACCTGATCGCGACAGGCGGTCACCTGAGCCCCGCGTTTGGCTGGACCGTCAACGATATCTCCGCCCAGGGTTTCGAGATCTCTGACAGAGTCGATATGCTGCTTTCTGCCGATACGCCCGAAGCGATCGCAGCATCAATGGGATTGGGAATAATCGGGCTCTCCCAAGTCTATCAACGCATAAAGCCTGATCTGCTACTTGTCCTCGGTGACAGATTCGAAATGCATGCTGCTGCTCTGGCGGCCGTTCCCTTCAGAATTCCGATCGCGCACATTCACGGTGGAGAGGTCACTCAGGGTGCAATCGACGATGTGCTGCGACACGCGATCACGAAATACAGCCATCTGCACTTTGCATCCAACGAGGCACACGCCAGGCGGATCGTCCAGCTTGGAGAAGAACCCTGGCGCGTAACCGTTTCCGGTGCACCCGGCCTGGATAATCTGCACACGTTGACTCTGTTAACGCAGACCGAGCTCGAGGCTGCGATCGATATGAAGCTCGACAAGCCATTCCTCGCGGTGACATTTCACCCGGTGACGCTGCAATATGATCAGACTGAACGGCAAGTCGAACAGTTGCTGGCAGCGCTGGACCAGATTGAACTTCCAATGGTCATCACCAAGTCCAACGCCGATACCAGCAGTCAGACGATCATCAACCGGATGGAACAGTTCGCCAGGCTTCGACCACACGTGAGGTTGGTGGACAACTTGGGAACGCGCGGATACTTCAGCCTCATGTCAAAAGCCGCCGCCATGGTCGGTAACTCATCCAGCGGTATCATCGAGGCAGCGTCGTTTGAACTGCCCGTGGTCAATGTCGGGCTTCGTCAGGCAGGACGTCCTCGGTCTAACAACGTGATCGATGTCGATTGCGAAAGGGATCATATCGTCAGCGGCGTCCAAAAGGCATTGGATCCAAAGTTCGCCGCATCGCTGCGCGGCATGCAAAACATCTACGGCGACGGTTACGCCGCCTCCAAGATCGTTCAACGGCTGCGATCCATCCCATTGGACTCGAAGCTGATTCTGAAACGATTTCACGATATTGGAAATGCCGATCCCACCGGGCGCGAGGTTGCTGCCGCATGAATGCGGATATTTCAAAAGCTCCGATTGTCGTGTTCGGCGCAGGTGGCCACGCTGCGGTTGTGATCGATGCGATGCTGACCGCGGGTGTCGCGCGACCGGTTGCAGTGCTGGACCGCGATCACCGTCGAATTGGCCAAAACGTCCTTGGCGCACCGATCCTGGGAGGTGAGGAACTGCTTTGCCGATTAGTGGCGCGCGGTGCCACGCATTTCGTGATCGGTATCGGATCGACACACGACACGCGGCTTCGTCAGAAGCTGTTCGAAATAGGATTGTCGCACGGGTTAATTCCATTTTCCGTTCGACATCCGTCGGCAACCTGCTCCCATACGATTCAAGTGGGATCGGGAGTGCAGATCCTGGCAGGCAGTATCGTCAATACGGAAGCCCGCCTGGGCGACAATACGGTGGTCAACACGGGGGCCGTGATTGAGCACCATTGCGTCCTTGAAGACCACTCCCATGTCGCGAGCAATGCGACACTCGCCGGGGGCGTCAGCGTCGGGCGCGGGGCGCACGTCGGTGCCGGAGCCACTGTTCGCCAAGGCATTCGGATTGGCGAGGGGGCCGTCGTCGGCGCCGGAGCTGTCGTTGTTAAAGATGTCCCGGCAGGGGTCACGGTGGTTGGAGTGCCAGCGGAAATTCTGATCCGCAGGGCCGCGTAACGGGTCAAAGCGAATTCTCGATCTGACTAGGTCCGTATAAAGAGAAGGACGGCAGAATGAACTGGGGCGGAAAGAAAGTCTTGGTGACCGGGGCCGGCGGGTTCATTGGTAGCCATCTCGCTGAACAACTGGTCCAACTGGGAGCCAATGTTCGTGGCATGGTCCACTATAATTCGTTGGGCAGCTGGGGTTGGCTCGATACTTCACCATTGAAGTCCGAGATCGAAGTCGTTTCCGGCGACATCGCCGATCGTGGCAGCGTCCACCAGGCCATGAAAGATCGCGAAATTGTCTTTCATCTGGCCGCACTGATCGCAATTCCATATTCCTACGTCGCTCCGATCTCGTACGTGAATGCGAATATCATCGGGACAGTAAACGTCCTGGAAAACGCCCGTGTCCTCGAAACGGAACGCGTGCTGCACACGTCGACCAGCGAAGTCTATGGGACGGCTTTGGAAGTGCCAATTAGCGAGAAGCATCCGCTGCAGGGGCAATCCCCATATTCCGCCAGCAAAATTGGTGCGGATAAACTGGTGGAATCATACTACAGATCGTTCGAAACACCAGTCGTGACGATTCGTCCTTTCAACACGTTCGGGCCTCGACAGTCCGCGCGCGCTGTCATTCCGACGATCATTACGCAATGCCTCAGCCGGGATACGATCAGGCTCGGCAGCCTCACCCCGACTCGCGATCTGAATTTCGTAAGCAATACGGCGGATGGCTTTATCAAAGCCGCAGAAGCGCCGAGAGAAAAAGTCTTGGGGCAGACTATCAATCTCGGCACAAATCGTGAGATCAGCGTCGGAGAACTAGCCAGGAAAATCGTTGCCATTGTCGGACGCAAGGTCGAAATCGTGACCGAGGACCAGCGGCTACGCCCTGTGAAGAGCGAAGTGGAGCGATTGCTCGCTGACAATCGACTGGCAAAGGAGCTTCTCGGATGGGAACCGAAAGTCTCTTTTGAAGATGGACTGTTACAGACTGTCGACTGGTTGAAATGCAATCTGCAAAGGTATCGCCCTGATGTCTACAACGTCTGAATCCCGCGGTCCGGTCCTGCCGGAAATGATTCCATTGTGTGTGCCGCAGGTCGCAGGCAACGAATGGAAATACGTCAAAGAGTGCATCGACACCGGCTGGGTATCGTCGGTCGGCGCGTATGTCGATAAGTTCGAACGCATGGTGGCCGACACCATGGGAACAAGATTCGCCATTGCCACCGTTAATGGGACTTCGGCCCTGCATATGGCGCTAAAGGTCGGTGGAGTTCAGCCGAACGACGAAGTCCTTGTTTCGACGCTGACATTTATCGCCTCGGCCAATGCGATTCGTTATTGCGATGCCTGGCCGGTGTTTATTGACGCTGAACCGCTGCACTGGCAGATGGATCCCAATCTCGTTGAGGAATTCTTGACCAGGCGCTGCCAGTGGAAAAACGGCGCGCTCTTCAATTCGGAAACGGGACGACGAGTTCGTGCCATCGAGCCTGTTCATATTCTTGGCCATCCAGTGGATCTCGACCCAATTCTGGAATTGGCTCGGAAGTTCGAGTTGCTGGTTGTGGAAGATGCCGCAGAAGCGTTGGGGACGCACTACAAGGGGAAGCCTGTCGGTGGAGCGGGCAATTTTGGCTGCGTCAGCTTCAATGGCAACAAAATAATTACAACCGGTGGTGGTGGAATGGTGGTCACGAACGACGAGGCACTCGCATCCCGCGTGCGGTACCTGACCACCCAGGCCAAGGAAGATCCTGTCGAATTCCGGCATAGCGAAGTCGGCTACAACTTTCGACTTCCGAACCTGCTGGCCGCTTTTGGCTGTGCTCAATTGGAGAGTCTGCCCAGCTATATCGATTGTAAGAAGCGAATCGCCGCTCGCTACCGGGAAGAATTGGCCAGCGTTCCCGGCATTCATCAGTACTCCGTCGCACCTTATGCCGACTGCACCTGGTGGTTGTATACCATCCGTGTCGATCCGGCAGAATATGGGATGTCAAGTTCAGAATTGAGGCGTCAGTTGCAGACCCGTAACATTCAAACTCGCCCGCTCTGGCAGTCAATGCACTCCAGCCGGGCACACCAACCTGCTAAGGCCGTTTTGACAGGCGTGGCCGATCACTTGGTGGCGAATTGCCTAAGCTTGCCCTGCTCGGTGGGAATTACGACAGAACAACTGGGATGGGTTTGCGACAATATTCGACAGTTGCATCAACAAGGGACTGGCTGAAGTTTGCCCAAAGCACCTAACTGATCTTGCGGCGAAATCTGCCGATCACTAGATTGCCCCGGCATTTTCTGAAGCGTCTTGCCCATCTTGAAAGGATGCAACGTGGGAGTCCGCATTATTCCGCGTCTCGACATCAAAGGCCCAAATCTCGTCAAAGGGATACACCTGGAGGGGTTGCGCGTCCTCGGAAAACCCGAACGATTTGCCCGGTACTATTACGAGTCGGGTGCAGATGAATTGTTTTACATGGATGCCGTTGCCAGCCTGTACAATCGCAACAGCCTGTCAGACATAATTCGTCGTACGGCACAAGACATCAGCATCCCCCTCACGGTGGGCGGCGGACTACGATCGGTGGACGACATCCGCGATGTTCTCCGCTGTGGCGCAGACAAAGTCGCAATCAACACTGCGGCAATCGCTCGCCCGCAATTGATCCGCGAGGCCGCCAACAAATTTGGGTCATCGACAATTGTCGTCTCGATTGAAGCAATTCGACAGCCGGATGGCTC
>CBIHQO010000072.1:0-13378 GCA_966211735.1 uncultured Schlesneria sp. | reverse complement strand
AAAGGCTCCAAATCTAAGGAAGGTTGCGATGCGCTCTCTCATTGCCTTGAGGACCGAATCCTTACTTCCACTGGTCATCGCGTCACTCATTTGCGGCTGCGCGGAATTGAAATCGCCAGACAGTGAAGCGCACGTAGAGGCGATGCCTCGAGCTATCGCCAACCCCACTGGCGAACTGACATCGAGCGAAGGTACGGAAACGTATGCCCATGTGATCGAGAACGGAATCCTGCCTGTCGTTGACCATCCGCTCTCGACGTTCTCGATCGACACGGACACCGCGTCCTATTCCAACATTCGGCGATTCCTCCTGCAGGGTCAACTTCCTCCGTCGGACGCCGTACGGATCGAGGAATGCCTGAACTATTTCACCTACGACTACCCTCCCCCAGATGGTGACGCACCGTTTTCCATTCATGCCGAAGTTGCCGGGTGCCCCTGGAATCCCGCTCATCGTCTGGCAAAGATCGGAATTCAGGGACGTACGGTTTCGAACGAACAGCGCCCTGCGGCGAATCTGGTGTTTCTGCTGGACGTTTCAGGATCGATGAATCACCCTAAGAAACTGCCGCTCCTCAAAGAGTCGATGCGACTCCTGGTCGAACAACTTGGCGAAAGCGATCACATCGCGATTGTTGTTTATGCCGGTGCCGCAGGAATGGTCCTTCCATCAACTTCGGCCTCGCAAGCGAAAAAGATCGGCGATGCCATCGACCAGTTACAAGCGGGTGGCTCAACCAACGGAGCGATCGGTATCACGCTGGCCTACCAGACCACTGTCGAAAACATGGTGCCAAATGGCATTAACCGCGTCATCCTCTGCACCGACGGAGACTTCAATGTCGGGATCACCGATCGAAGTGAGCTGACCAAGCTCATCGAAGACAAAGCTAAATCGGGCGTCTTCCTCAGCGTCCTCGGCTTCGGCATGGGCAACATCAAGGATGACACGATGGAAGGATTAGCTGATCGGGGCAACGGGAACTATGCCTATATCGACAGCTTCAACGAAGCCAAGAAAGTCCTCGTCGATCAAGTGTCCGGCACGCTCGTCACGATCGCCAAAGACGTGAAAATCCAGGTGCATTTCAATCCTGCCCAAGTCGCAGGTTATCGTCTGATCGGCTACGACAACCGCCGTCTCGCCAACCGAGATTTCGCCGATGACACCAAGGATGCCGGCGAAATTGGAGCGGGCCACAGCGTGACAGCGCTCTACGAAATCGTCCCGGCAAGCACACCAGACTCTGACGCAGAAGCAGTCACGAACCAGCCTTCAATCCCTCGCAATGCTGGTGGCGAACTCTTCACCGTGAAACTGCGGTACAAGCAACCGAACGATCAGTCGAGCCAGGAGTCGCAATTCGCCGTCACCGATCGAGGAACGTCATTCAACGAAGCGAGTAGTGACTTCCGGTTCGCCGCGGCCGTGACACAATTTGCGATGCTGCTCAAGAACTCCGCCCATCGCGGCCAAGCCACGTACGACTCAACACTCGAACTCACGGATTCTGCGAGCAACGATGCCAAAGGCTATCGAAAAGAATTCTTCGACTTGGTGCGTCAGGCCCGCGGCCTTCGCAACAATTCAGCACCGCGGATCAACGTCCCCGCGGATTAGATTCCGTGAGTCACCAACCAACGCGAGCGGGTGAGAACACCGCTTCGACCGCTATCGCTGTGCGACTGCTTCTGCCACAGGCTGGTTGACACCATTCTCAAACAGGTGCTGATAACCCGCGGCGTCCATGGCGGCTCGTTCGTGCTTCGACAACCAGATCAGGAATCCGATCATCGCACTGAAGATCGAGCCGATGGCGAACAGCATGAAGAAGATGCTGTACATGTAAGCGCGTGGCTGCGGATCATCCGATTCCAGCGCGAACTTGCACATCGGACAGGCCCAGACCTCAGACCCACAGATCGTGGCCCAGACCAAAGCAGCAGTCAAAAAGCGAAGATAGCGAGCAATCATGACAACCCTCATCCAGCCTAAGTCGGCCAATGGTACAGCAGGCCATAAATGATAACGCCTGTCACAGAAACATAAACCCAAATCGGAAACGTGATCCGAGCCAGCCGCCGATGTGCCACCCAATTCTGTCGCCACGCTCGCAGCAGCGTCACCAGAGCCATAAACGCAACTGGCACAGCCAAAAGGACATGGCTGATCAAGATCGTAAAGTAGATCGGCCGGATCAGGCCCGTTCCGACAAACTTCTTGCCACTTAAACCTGTGTAATGATGCAATGCCGCATGATAGACGAGGTAGCAGATCAGAAAGACGACGGATGTCGTGAACGCGGAAATCATGGCGTAGGCGTGTTGCTTGGGACGACGACGCTTGATCAACACGTATCCCGTTAGCAACAGCACCGTTGCCAGAGCGTTCAACGACGCATTCACGGCGGGAAGGACAGCGACCCAATCAGGCATGATTCCGTTTCAATCTAGATAGACAGACATCACTACTCGTCAGTTTTCTTCGAACCGTCGCCGCCATCCGACAGGCGCTTCGCCATTTTCTGGATCTCACGTCGCAACGCAGCGACGGCAGGCCCTTTTGTGGCATCGTACTTCCCCTTCACGACACCCTTGTCGTCGACCAGCATCATGTTGTTAGAATGGATGAACTCGAAGCCATACTGTTTTTTGTCGTCATCCAGCTCCTGCACCGGCATCTTGAAACTGCCGTGGATGAGGCGAGAGATATAGCGCTGATCGCCTCCCAGAAACATCCACTAGCTGAAGTCAGCCTTGAAGTTCTTGCCATACTGCTTCAGTACTTCTGGAGTATCGCGCAGAGGATCAACCGTGACTGTGACCAATCGAAAGTCATAGTCTTTCAATTGATCCTGCAGTTCCCGCATCGAACTCGTGACCCGCGGACAGGTTGCAGCACAGTGCGTAAACACAAAGCAAACAACCCAGGGCTTCCCAAGCAGATCCGCCTTCGTCACCTTGTTGCCGTCGGTATCAGTGAACGAGAAATCGGCGATTCCATCTTTGTCCCAGGGCGACTCAGGATTCTCGCCAGGCAAAACGACTTTCGAATTTCCGTCCTGATCTGTCGTAATGGTGATTTGCGGTTGAGACGGCTTGTTCTCTCCCGTGGGAGCGTCAGCGTCAGGTGTCGAGGTTGCGACTGGCGCATCCGTCCTTTGTCGCCAAATCGCCAGAACAGCCAACAGCAGGATCAGCCAAAACACGTTGCCGATCCAGAACGCTGGCGTTTGAAAGAACGACTGCCGCTTTGGAGCCTCTGCATGGAGTTGATTCATATCTCACCTCAAATCTCATTCCGCAATCACGCCCGCGATCAGGACTCAAAACACTATCTCGCATTCAGGACCGAACGCCGCCCCGTCATCCAGATGGCGATTCCGATGTAAACCGCGGCCGCGGCCACAGTCACCGACAAGCATAACCACCACGGTGGCAGTGATTGAACCGCCGCCGGATTTGCTGTCATGATTCTACGCAGTCCGGCAACTCCGTACGTCAGTGGGTTAAGCCGAATGACCCAGGACAACCAGCCGGACTCACCCGGTGGAAAAAACGACCCCGACAGCAGCCACATCGGCATCAGGAATACGCTCATGATCGCATGAAAGCCATGCGTCGAATCCATCGGCCAGGCAATCAGATAACCAAGTGCCGTCAGCGAGAAACCGACGAGCGCCAGAAATCCGATCACCGGCAAGGCATTCTGCCAGGTCAGCCCGGTGTGTAATTCCGGAGCCAGCCCCACAAAGGCCAACGCAGGTCCAACTAACAGGAATAACATCGACTGCAACACCGCCAGGATCGTTCCTCCCAGCACTTTCCCCAGCACCAGGCTCGCACGGGGAATCGGTGCCACCAGCACCCCCTGCAGGAATCCTTCACGACGATCTTCAATGATCGAGATCGTGGAATAGATTGCCGTGAACATCAGAATCATCGCTGCCACACCGGGAAAGAAGTATTCCTGGTACGACATGTCGGCAGGCCCGCGGAACGATCCATTCAACCCCGCGCCGAACAAGATCCAGAACAGGATTGGCTGGCCGAGTGCCCCAACGACGCGAGTCCGCTGTCGGAAAAAGCGAGTCAGCTCGCGCTGTGCCAGAGTGCAAACCGGCAACCACAACCCGGGCGCTGCCGAAACACCTGCCAATCCCCTGGCCTCACTCGCATTGGCACTCATTCCGCTTCCTCCGAATCTTCTTCGAAGCGATGGCCCGTCCGAGCGATAAATACGTCTTCGAGTGTCGGCTTCGAGAGCACGACCGATGTGATCTCGGGAAATGCGACGACCAGATCTCGTAACACTTCGTGCCCCGCCTCATGTTCAATTCGCAACTCGCGGTCAACCAGCTTCGATGTCAGACCGAATTTGCCAGAGATACGAGTAGCCAGTTCCTCGGGCCGCGGAGCACGGATCCGCAAGCAGTCACCACCGACCGATTGTCGTAGCGCCTCCGGGGCCCCCATCGTCACGAGTCGACCACGATCGAGAATGGCCAGGCGGCCACAATGTTCGGCTTCGTCCATCAGGTGTGTCGTGACCAGGATCGTGACTTGCTGCACGTCCCGCAGTTGTTGCAAATGATCCCACAGCACTCGCCGCGCCCCGGGATCCAGTCCCGTGCTGGGTTCGTCCAGCAGCAACAGACTCGGAGCGTGCAGCAAGCTCTTGGCAATTTCCACCCGTCGCTTGAGCCCGCCCGACAAGGTGTCCACGCGTTGTCGAAAGTGACCACTCAATCCGAAATGCTCAGTCAGTTCGACGATCCGCTGACGAGCCCGACCTCCATAGAGGCCGTACAGGTGAGCTTGGTGCTTCAGGTTTTCGGCGACTGTTAACTTGCCATCGAGACTGGGTGATTGGAACGTCACACCAATCCGGGACCGAACAGCCGCCTGATGCAATCCCACATCACAGCCCAAGATCTGCACGCTGCCCGACTGAACAGGCAACAGCGTCGCCATCAGACGAAACAGGGTCGACTTGCCACCTCCATTTGGCCCCAGCAAACCGAAGATCTCGCCATGCTGAACCGAGAACGAAACACCAGCCAAAGCCCGACGAGAGCCGTAATGATGCTCCACGTCGCGGATCACGACTGCAGCATCGTCGTCGCTCATGGTAACAGGTGGCATCGGCAACTCGTCAGCCATAGAAAACCGAAGCCCGGCATAAGCCGGGCTTCCTGAATCACTTCGGCAATGCGTGAATTGCCGCCGGTCTTTAGTGCTGCTTTTCCGCTTCAGCTTTGTGACCCGCATCGTGGCTGTGACTATCACCGCCAGCGGCCTTCGCCGCCTCCTGTGCCTCGTGTTCCCGAATCTGCGGAGCGGTCGGCACGTAATAATGAGTCCCAATGTCGGGAGTGAGCGCAAATGGAATCGTCGATGCCAGAATCAAGGTCGGTGCCAGCAACATATATTTCCAGGCTCGTTCGAACTTCAGATGCATGAAGATCAACATCACGCACAGAGCCTTACAGACAGCGACCGCCAGCACGATTCCAACCAGCAATGCTCGATTTGGAATGTGAATCAAATCGGCAGCGATCGAAATCAGCGTGAAAGCACACAACGCCAGGAAGATCGAAAAGTAGAGCTTCCCGTGTGAATGATATTCATGGTCATGCGTCGCGTCGTGCGCGTGTTCGGACATCTCTCAAACTCCTCTGGGCAACACTCTCTTCGGTCGCCCAATCCACTACCAAACAGGTCTGACCCTAATCGCGATCATCGAGACTAGATGATGTAAATCAACGGGAACAGGAAGATCCAGACAAGATCCACAAAGTGCCAGTACAAGCCAATGTTCTCGACAAACGTGGCGTCATCCAGGCACAGCTTGCTCCCCTTCTTGAGGACGAGAGCAAACATGATCAGTCCGACAATGACGTGGATCGCGTGGAAACCAGTCATCAGGAAATAGTTGGACGCAAACAAGTTCCCGTACAGAATCGGGTGAGCCGGCTGCAACGACAACAGCAGTGGCTTCAGTGCGGCATCATTCTTCAGCAACTCGACTTTGTCATTGACTTCGTGCAATGTCACCGGAGCGACCGCACCATCCGCATTCAGGTAGTCCTTCAGTTCCTTCAACGTCCCCGCGTCGATCTCCGCCTTGTGGTCGATCTTCCAGGCGTCGTACTTCTTCTTCCATTCCTCGTTCGACTCGTCCCTTGTCCGGTACTGATCGAACAACGATTGTGGGATTCCCATCGACCAACTGTTTCGAACATGTTCTTTCATGTCGACGAATTCGGTGTAAAGCCGATCCAATGCCGTCTTGTCGGCCAGTTCCTGCTTTTCAGCAGCCGTGGCGTCAGCCTTACCCTTCAACTTCGCAATATCCTCATCGAGTTTTGTCTTCTGATCTTCTCGTTTCGGAATTGTGGGGAATGTCGCATTCAACTTCGCATCGACGATGTTGCCATATTGGTGAACAACTTTGTCCATCGCCTGCTTATCGTTTTCAGGGATATGCCCAGGCAGAATGTCGTGCTCGAACTTGCCCGTGTACTCGTACGATTTAATCCCGAGGAACAGCACGCCCAGCAGCAAGGTCCACAGCATGAACTGCCACGCCTTGGCAAATTTCTGCGCGAGAATGGAATCGTGAGCCACCACGACGAAGTAGCTGGAAAGAATCAGCACGAACGTGTTGATGCCTCCCGCTGCAATCGAAATATGCGTGACATGCACATCCGTCGGCCAGCCCGGAGAACCCATTCTCAGCACGATATACGTGCCGATGAAGGCTGTGAAAAACATGATCTCGGTGCCCAGAAACAACCACATCCCGAGTTTCGAGTTCGGGATCGCGATGCCCATCTTCAGGGGCGTCTTGGCTTGATGCGTCATCATGTCGATCGTTTCCGCCGTCTCTAAACTTTTCAGAATCTTATGTTCAAGCAAACTCAGCCAAAAGCTCCGAAGCCGTCACACGGCTCGCAGCCATTCCAGCAATCGCAAATGATCCCACGTCAGCACCGCCAGCAGCAGCGGCAGATAGACGAGCGATGTCAATAAAACGCGACGAGCACTCAATCGAGTCTCATCCCACGCGAATCCAATGGAAGCCACCAGGTACGCAATCCCCAGAATGACAGCCACCGTGGCATAGACCAGGCCTGCCCCTCCGAAGTAAGTCGGCAATAAACTGACAGGAATCAGTCCAAGCGCATAGCACACCGCTAACAAGCCTGTGACGTGTGGCATCGACTTCCCAGCAGGCAACATCCGTAGTCCCGCTGCGCAATAGTCGTCTTTGTACATCCACGCAATTGCGAGGAAATGCGGGAACTGCCAGAGAAATAGCACCCCGAACAACGCGAACGCCATCCAATCGAGTTGACCACCGGCAGCTAACCAACCCAACACGGGGGGCATCGCACCAGGAATGGCACCGACTGCCGTGCAAAGCGAAGTCACCCGCTTGAGCGGCGTATAGACAAACGCATACAGCACGAATGTCAGGAACGTCATGGCCGCGGTCATCACGTTGACCGTCATCAGCAAATAGCCGCTTCCCACGATCGCGCAGACCAACCCCAGAGTCAAAACCTCTGCAGGAGCCAGGCGTTGTGCGGGTAATGCGCGATTCATCGTTCGCCGCATCCGACCGTCAGTCTTCCGTTCAATCCACTGATTCACCGCCGAGGCACCGATGGCGCTTAGCGAGACACCGAGGCACGCATGCACTAACGGCACAAAAGACGCAGCTTCCTGCAGAGCCAAAACGTAGCCCACAGAGACCGTCATCAGCACCATCAACGAGATCCGCAGCTTGGCGATCTCAATGTAGTCCGCGAGTCGTGAGACCGCCACGCTGGGTGCAGCAACTGCGACGACGGGACGATTCGGAGTGGAAATCGCACTCATGTTGCGGCCCCCATCATCGAACCTTCAAACTTCGTCGAGCCAACGGCACGATCCGCATACCGAGGCTGCACAGCGACCGCACACACGGTGTTCAAAACGGTCGTCATCAGTGTCAACATTCCGACAACCTTATGCAGCGAGCAGACAATAATCTGCGCCGGCGAATTCAACTCAGCCACGACACCCCACGAGGGAACGCCAAATCGAACATACCAACTTGCCAAACCTAACAGGGCCTGCGAGACAATTAACGCCAGCAGGAACTTCGCACCTCGGTTCAACATCACCGAACCTGCTTGACGAGCCTTGGCCGCAAACAGAATGCTCAACACAACGGGAACAATGGCAAACCAGGGATGCAGCATCCACGCCCAACTTTCCCCCAGGTGGCGGAGAACACCACCCAGAAAATATTGGATCGCCACTGTCACGAGGACCGCCACAGCCATATTTCGAACGCTCTTCGCACGGGCCACATCGCGAACAACCTCTCGCGATTCCCATCCGACACCGGTCATCAATACAAAAACACCCATCAGACTGAAGACACCCGCCGCGAAGTCGCCATGAATCAGCGCCATCGTCTGCTTATCCATCAACACTCGCGCCCCACCCAGCATCCCCTGCACGAAGACAGACAGGAAAATTGCCGACGCCAGCCATCGCGCGGGACCGCGTGTCTCAATGCACCAAGCCGCGATCGCCAAGGCAATACTCAGCACACCAATCGTGAGTCCCGACAATCGATGTCCGTGTTCAATAAACTGATCGCGTGCCGAACTCAGCCAGGGGTAGGCGAGCATGTTGTAACCGTCAGATGACGGCCAGTCGGCGAATGCCATTCCAGCCTTCAAAGTCGTGACGAGAGCCCCTGTCGTCACCGGCAGCAGCAACGTTAACGTTGCGGTCAGCCAGGCAAACCGATGCAGCCAGCGACTAGGAGAGGACACATTCACAACACAAACCTGAAACCACTACGCGACGCGACGACCAACTCAGAGGACTAACACCAGATCAATGACCGGATCCAACACCACGCTGGGCCAGCGGGATGTATTCGGTCTGCATCAGAAAATCCTTGTCGCCACTGATTGGCGAGCTGTATTCGTAAGGGCCGTGGTAGACAACCGGCAGTACATCGAAGTTGCCGTGCCCAGGAGGCGACGGGGCGGTCCATTCCAGACCATTCGCATTCCAAGGATTTCGACCACACTTCTCACCCATGAAGATGCTGTACACAAAGTTACCCAGCAGCAGGATCTGAGCGAATCCCATCAGGAATGCCGCCGCAGTCATCACCTGATTCAGGGGCAGCAGGTGGCTGAGGTATTCGAAGTGATATGGATCGGCATATCGTCGAGGCATCCCCGCGACACCCAGCAGGTGCATCGGGAAGAACGTCACGTTGAACCCGATGAACGACAGCACGAAGTGAACCTTCGCCACCGTGTCATTCATCAGCCGGCCCCACATCTTCGGGAACCAGAACTGGATTCCGGCAAACACGCCGAACAGCGTCGAACCGAAGAGCACATAGTGAAAGTGAGCCACAATGAAATACGTATCGTGAATGTAGATATCGACGGGGACCGCTGCCATGAAAATCCCGCTCAGACCGCCGATGATGAACATCGACACGAACGCCACGCAGTTCAACATGATGGCATTGAACTGCAGTCGCCCCCCCCAGATCGTTCCGATCCAGTTGAACGTCTTAATGGCGGATGGCAGCGCGATCATCATTGTGCTGACCATGAACGTCATTCCCAGGGCCGGGTTCATTCCGCTGATGAACATATGGTGACCCCAGACGATGAATCCCAAGCCTGCGATGGCTGCCATCGAGTACACCATTGGCTTGTAGCCGAAGATCGGCTTACGGCTCATGCAGGACAGCATGTCCGAAACCATTCCCATCGCCGGGAGCAACATGATGTATACGGCAGGATGCGAATAGAACCAGAACAGGTGTTGCCACAGCAGCGTCTGACCGCCACCGACTGTGGGAGCCGCATTGTTCACGACGATGCCGGCGGGAATAAAGAAGCACGTCCCCAACACTCGGTCCGCCACCAGCATGAAGCCGGCCGCAGTCAAAACTGGCAGGGCGAACGCCTGCAGGATCGCAGTGATAAACATCGCCCAAATCGTCAAAGGCATGCGGAACAGGGTCATCCCCGGAGCCCGCATATTGATGATCGTCGTCATGTAGTTGACCGAACCCATCATGGATGACACACCGACGAAGGTCACCCCCATCAACCACCACGTCTGAGACATCTCGGAGCCAGGAGCCGCCTGCTTCAGCGCGGAGAGCAGCGGATACGAAGTCCAACCTTGCGCCGTCCCGGCATCCATTCCCCCTCGAACGCCCGTCAACCATTCAGGACCAAGTCCCATCGCAAAGGCGAATAAGAGGATTGCCGGCCACATGAACCAATAACTCAGCATATTCAACGTCGGAAACGCCATATCATCCGCACCGATCATCAGCGGAATCAGGAAGTTCCCGAACGCACCCGCAAGGACAGGAATGATCACCAGGAAGATCATCACCGTGGCATGCATGGTGAACAGCATCGTGTAGTATTCGGGCGAGATCTGACCGCCGTCGCGGCCAAACGTCAGATCGCCAGCGATCGGCATGTATTCCCACGGACGAGCCAACTGCCATCGCACACCAAGTGCCAAGGCACCCCCGACCATCAGCATCAACAGCGTCGTAATCAGGAACTGGATCCCGATGATCTTATGATCTGTCGAGAAAACGTACTTCTGGATAAATGTCAACTCGTGATGGCCGTGCCCATGCCCATGGGAATCGTCGTGGCCAGCATGATCGAGTGTGGGATGAAGTGTGCTCATATTTCTCAACCGCCTCTCGGCTTCTTTCTGCGACGATCGATCGTCGCTACCAACTGAGGATTGTCCTGAGTGAAGCTCCCGACAATCTGACTATTCCGCCGGCTTTTTGAAGCCGTCATCAAACTGCTCGACTGCAACTTTATCTTTCCAAGCACCGAAGTCTTCTTCCGAAACCCCGATCAGCCGAGCCTTCATCTTATAGTGGCCCCAACCGCACAACTCGGCACAGAGCATTTCATACTGACGCGGCTCGTCAACGTCGAACCAGACTGGGATCGTTAAACCTGGAACGGCATCCTGCTTGATTCGCAATTCAGGGACGAAAAATGCGTGCTGCACGTCCTCTGTTTTCAGACTGATCGAGACTGGACGACCGGTCGGCACGTACAACTCATTGACCGTGTAAACATCATCCGGCTGAGGCGTTGGCATCAGAACCTTGCCTCGAGCTGGATAGCGAATCCGCCACTCAAACTGACGGGCTGTCACCTCGGCAACGGCTTCCGCCTTCTTGGGTGCAAACTCTTTGAAGCGATAAGCCGCCCAGACATCCATCTGATACAGAGCAATGTACAGCAAAATTCCGGAAGGAACGATGGTCCAGATTACTTCAAGACTGTGACTACCATGAGAGAACAACACCTTCTCTTCGGCCTTGATCGTCGCACCCCGCCACAGTACGTACCCCAAAGCGATATGAGTGCCGATGTATGTCACCGCCACGATCGCCAGAACCAGGTAGAACAAATCGTCGATTCGTCCGCCGATTGACGAATGAGCCCGACCAGATCCTCCCCCGAATGTTCCAGGAAACCAAAAACCCACGCCCTGACTAGGCGCGATCCAGCAAAAGCCGACCGCGATCATGGCCGTCGCTACGAAGAATACTGCCCAGAATCTGCCCACGGCACTTGCCTTCACTGAAACTGGAAGATCACCCTGCGATGATCATCGATAGACACTGATAACCAAAATCTATTTGCTGGCGGTCGCATGATCAGTCACGATCGACTTCGTCGGCGTTGATTGATACTGCAGACTCATCACGTAATTCACGATGTCCCAGATCTCTTCGTCTTTCAAAGCCGTCCGTCCGAAACCAGGCATCGGCGTTCCCTTGATACCCGCATAAATCCGGCGGAACACGTCGACTGGACGACGCCCCCCACGGTACTGGCCCAATGTCAGATTACGCGGCTGAAGAGGCCGGCCCCATGTGTCGTGTAGACCGCGGTGCGAGTAGTATTCGTCTGAACCAGGCTTCTTCCAGAAGTCTTCTGTCGCAACACCATCGCCACGACCTTGCACACCGTGGCAGGTATAGCACTTACCTTTGTCGGACAGGTAAAGTCGCTTACCACGCTCTCGCGAAGCCTCGTCATCAGTGACTCGAGCCACTGTCGGGACAATCAGACTGTCCGCTTCTTCGCCTTTCTTCCAAGATTCCGCCAATAGAGTGGCGGTGTCATCAAACACACCTGGAAGGTCATCCTTTTCATACTTTGCGAATTATTCCAACGCTGCCTTGATCAACTGGTTCGCTGTCTTCGGCTTCTCGGGCCGGTCCTCTTTCATCGCCGTCTTCATTGTTGACTGGTAAGCTTCGTTCGCCTTCTTGGCCGAAGCCTCCATTGCCACAGCCGAATAGTCGTTACTCATGTCATCATCGATGCGCTTCTCGAATTCGCCGCGCATCGACAGCCATCGAACGTACTCGACAACAGCAGTGGTTTCTTTGTCCCCCAACCACCTGAACGACGGCATATACGTGCCTGGAATTCCGTGCTGAATCACGCGAGTGAGATCCTCGCGAGTCGGCTTTTCCGGAGTCAGCGTAGAAGTGAACTTAAACAGCCCCAGGCGATAGTCGCGAGGCAATGGATTCAGATATTGCGCAGTCGGTCCGGCTCCATCGCCGGCAACCCCATGGCAATGCATGCAGTTCTTCATATAGACCACACGACCGGTCTGCAGGTTGCTGCCATAACCAATCACGAACTTATCACCCGTCGCGGGGGCCGGCTCTGCACTGCCCGCCCACTTCAGTTGCTTCGTCGTTGCGTCAAATGTCGCAACGCTGTCGACACTGGTCTTCGCGCCAGCACGTGGCCCGCTCAGCCACAGCAGCGGAGCACCTTTGTGAATCGCCGGAAGGTCGCCTTCGAAATTGGTGGTCACACCGTCCTTCGAAACGTCAGCGACACTCCCCTGCACTCCGCCGTAATTCACTGGGAACCGCTGCCATGCGACGAGGCTTTGCGGCGTTCCGAACTTCTCGTCCAGCGTCTTTTTGACGACCTTCTGCGCCGCCGGAATCAACTCGCCGGTCGCATCGCGTAGACTGAATTCTGCTTTCGGCCCCTGTCCGCAACCAGAAAACAGGACGGCAATTCCGACTGCCAAACAGCAGAAATTCCGCTGTGACGCGGAGACTGCCAATCGATAAGGTGATCTCAAACAAGACATCTTGGTTACCGTCTGTGCGAAGCTATTTATTGAAATCAGCCGCGAAGCCACTTCACGCCGCTCACTTACTCAACTTGGAAGCGGCCACCTTGATCGTCACTTCATTATCACCGGGCTTAACCGTGACAACAAAAGACTTCTCGAGCATTTTTCCAACTTC
>CBIHQO010000071.1:0-13516 GCA_966211735.1 uncultured Schlesneria sp. | reverse complement strand
GCTGGTTGAAGAGAACCTCCGGAGCTGGCGAACGAGCCGCCATTCAGCGACAAGCCTGGCTCGATCTCTACGGAGGCCGCTCCGTCACGATCGAAGGCCGCACCACCGCGACCCTGACCCCCGCCGCCGTCAGTCTGACCGGCACCTTATCCGCCGACCTCTTCACCCAGAAGTTCGCCAAGCAAGGGGGAGCCTGTGAACTCACCAGCCGCCTGCTCATCGCCTCACCCGAAGCCCGCCCGCAATGCTGGACCGATGACGAAGTCGACCAGGCGACCGAAGAGGGTTTCGCCGGAGTGATCAACAAGCTGTTTGCCTTCCCCGAGGTTGTGTCGGGCGCCCCTCGCACCGGTTGTGTCACACTCTCTCCCGAGGCGCGCAATCACATCGACATGTTCATGACCGACTTAGGAACCCGCCAATCGCAGATCGACGAAGCCCTGTTCCACTGGACCTCCCGCTTGACCGGCCAGGCTGCTCGACTCGCCCTCGTCATCCACCTCTCCCGCTACGCCGCCGGAGAAGACGTGGATCCACTCCTCTGCGACGCCACCAGCATGCAGCACGGCATCGCGCTGGCTCGCTGGTTTGCCTATGAAGCCCAACGAGTTCTGAAAAAGGTGTCACTGACCGCCGAACGCCGCGACCTGCAGCAGCTTTACGAATGGATCCGCCGACACCCGGCAGGTTCTGTCACCATCCGAGACGTCTGCCGCTCGAACAGCCGCAAGTACCCCAGCGCCCAAGCGGCTTTAGCCGCCATGAACAAGCTCAAAGACAGCGGCCTCTGCCAATGGCTGAACACCACCCCCGGCCCCCAAGGAGGCCGCCCCACCCACCGAATGGAGGTGATCAAGAAGAGAACAGCGACGAGTAACGAGATGAAAGGAACAACCCCCAGCCAACCAACAGCCGAACCAACCACCAACCCCACAGTCAGCCGCCCACAACCCGAGGTTGTGTCGAACACAGAAGAACGAACCACAGCCACAGGAATGCATCATTCCGTGTAGGGTGCCGTGGAGTCTTCGAAACGCACCACGTTCCTAAACTCGTAGGACGGATTTGCAATCCGTCCGTCCAAGAATCGATTTCGAACGGATTGGAAATCCGTTCTACGGAAAGCCGTCACGGAAACGAGATTCAAAGGTTGTGTCACTCAAGTCGCTCGGCGACGTCGAGCATCTAATCGTCTTCAATATGAAATCTCAAATTTCAGATCTGAGATCTGCCACGCCCTTTCATTCCGTCCCCTCAACCCCTTGTTCCGCATCCATGTCATCCGTGGCTAAAAACTTCTTCCTTCGTGCGAATTCGTTCGATTCGTGGTCTCATGCTTTCCCCGCTATTCGTGCCTTCAGTCTTGGCTATTAAAGAAGGGCTCTTTTCCAGGTTGTGTCGAACGTTTTCCATCCCTCACCCAAACAGCGACATCGTCGCCTGTGCCAGCTTCTCTGGACTGTGGTTCTGTCGCACGCCGGCGTGGCCTCGCTGGGCGAGTTCCATTCGCAGCAAATCGTTCGTCAACACTCGTTCCAGCGCATCGGCCAGTTGTTCAGGAGAATCGGGAGGAACAAGCAAACCGCCGCCGGTCGATTCGACGAGTTGAGGAAACGCGCCGTGAGCGGGCAGCACGACTGGCAGGCCGTTGGCCCAGGCTTCCAGGACGTAGATCCCCTTCGGTTCGTGATAAATGGTGGGCACGCTCAGGACATCGAGCGTTTTGAGGAACTCGATCTTTTCACTTTTGTCGTCCGGACTGCCAATGTATTCGAAGTCTTTGCCCAGGGGCGCCGCCGCTTTGACGATGTCGTTGAAATACGATTGGTGCTGCAGGCCCAGGTACCCGCCCGCTCGCAAGCGGACGTTGGGGATTCTCTTTCGTAGCAGCAGCACCGCTTGCACAAGTCGATCAAGTCCCTTTTCGGGGCAGACTCGGGCGAAGTATCCAATCGTCGGTGGATTGCCGGTGACTGCCTTCGGCCGGCCGTCATGCGGGGCCGAGTCCAATGTCAGCGGCAGTTGGCGGAATCGATCGACGGGCAGCGTCAGATAGCTGGCCATGAAGTCGCGGTAGTAGTCGCTATGAGTAATGTAGCCATCGAAGTCGGCGGCGCGCTGCGACATCAGCGACATCACCTGGCTGCGATACGGCTCGACCAAACCGTCGAGGAAGATGTCGTCTCCCTGCAGAACACAATAGACGGGGCCCCGATGAACTTGCTTCAACGCGCGCAGAGATCCACACAGCAACGCATTGCTGAAGCAGACAATGTCCGGTTTCAGATGCGACACATACATCGCCAGTTCTTCACCCGCGCGACGATGCGGCCCCTGCTCTCCTTCGACCATGGACAGCGTCATCGCTCCCAGGTCACGAGCATCGGTGCTGATCGCGCGGCGAGTGGCGAGGCGGATGACGGTGGGCGAGTCGAGCCAGCGAGTCAGGACGCGGGGAATGCGACTCCACCAGCCGAACTGACCTTCCATGTAGGTGTTGATGCCACCGAAGAAGACTGGCGACGAAGTTTGGTCTTCTTCTTCGACCCGGATGGGAGTGTAGAGCGGAATCAGGCTGACTTCGACACCGGCGGCTCGCAGAGCTTTGGCCCAGGTGTTGTCGTGCATACACGAGCCGCAAAACATCCCGGCTCCGCCGGCGGTGATAATGGCAATATGCATGACGAAGACGATTCCAATAGCAAGCGAAGTTTTACGAATACGAGAAGGAGCGAGCCTACTTCACTCCATCCCGAAGTTGTCGATAGTACTTCAGACCTGGCAAGAAGAACGATCCGGCCAGGACCACGCCGAACAGGATCAGCCCGAAATTGGCGACCGGCAAACGCGTGATCAGGGCCATCGCAAAGGCAGTCAAATACAGAGCAGTCGCTTGAATGTAGAACTTCCCAGAAAGGATTCCGGCCTTCGCGAGAAACACATTTCCAGCGATCAGGGCCAGCACGGGCGACAGGGAAAGGACAGGCAATTGCATCATCGCTTCCAGACCGAACAGCAACATACTCGCCAGGCTGCTACCCGCCCACAGATGAGCGATCTGGCGTTCGACGAAGGTGATCGGGCCGGAACGTCGGCGCAATTCCCAGAAGATCATGGCCCATGTCCCGACCCCGACCGACCAGAGCGCGGCAAACGGCCAGCGGTTGGAAACCCCCTCCCACTGCATCAGGTTCGTGATGAAACAGAGCGAGAAGACAACCAGGCTATGCCACATCCACAGCAAGCCCCAGTTCTCCAGAACGGCGGCATGGTGCGTTTCACGAAAGGCTCGCGTAATGATCTGCGACAGGTGCGTCGACCGTGCCGAGATCGGTTCATTGGCGAGATACGCTTCCAGGTCATCGGCCAATGCATCGGCCGTGGCATAGCGCAGGTCCTGCGGCTTCTGCAGGCATTTGAGAGCAATCATTTCGAGGTCGGGATCGACCTTGGGGTTCAACATCCGCGGAGGAACGGCATCTTGTTCGAGCACCATCAGGACCGTATCGAGAGCCGATTCAGCCTGGAATGGCGGCCGGCCCGTGAGCATCGCGTACAGGATGGCCCCCAGCGAATAGATGTCCGATGCGGTACTGACGTGACCCCGGTTGCCAGCGGCTTGCTCAGGAGCCATGTAGCTCGGTGTCCCGAGGATCGCTCCACTTTGCGTGATGCTATGCAGGCCGATCAAGTGCGAATCGCTGGCGTCCGATTTCACTCGCTTAGCCAAACCGAAATCGGTGACGAAGGGGTGCCCTTCTTGATCGATCAGAATGTTAGACGGCTTCAGATCACGATGCAGCACGCCGCGGCGATGTGCGTCGGCAATAGCGCGGCAGATCGGAGCAAGCATCTCGGCCGCGGCACGCGAGGGCTGCGGCCCATCCAGCAACTTCCGAGCGAGCGTCGTCCCTTCAATCAACTTCATACTGAAAAAAGGGCGGCCATCGATCTCACCGACTTCGTAAACGGGGACAATATGAGCATGATGCAGTTGCGCAGCGGCTTCCGCTTCCGCACGGAACCGAGCCAGGTCCGCCGGGGACGCGAGGTCACCTCGCAGGATCATCTTGAGCGCGACGATCCGGTCCAGCTTCTTCTGCCGGGCCTTATACACCACGCCCATGCCGCCGCGACCAAGCTCTTCGAGAAGTTCGTAGTCGCCGTAGTCTCGAGCTTCGAACAGGCTGACATTGGAGTCGTTTTGTGGCGGGGTTTCCGAAGGATCATCCAGCAGACCTTCGAAGCTGGCAAAGTCCTCGGTGATCTGGACCGTGGCCCACAGTTCGCGAAGTTCGCGTTCCAGATGGGGATGGTCGGCAATAACTTCGTCGAGAGACCCAGGGGAGCCGCTCCGTGATTGATTCAGCATGCCATCGAGGAGTTCGACCAATAATTCGTCGTGATCGTTCACAGGGGTTCTTCTCCCGTCAACGAGGGACGCTCGCCCAGGACGGCTCGCAATTTTCGCAAGGCGCGCAGGTGACGCATGCCCGCCGCCGCGGTACTCAGGCCGAGTGCCTCGGCCGCTTCACTGTTTCCCAGGTGTTCGAAATGTCGCATCAGCAAGATGTCCCGGTCGTCTTCGTCCAATTGATCCAGGGCGAGCAGAAAGCGTTGTTCCAGTTCATGCCGAATACTCGCCGCGGCCGGCGTCAGTTCGCTCGCTGCCAGTTGGCTGGCCAGATCGAACGAGGATTGATCTCCAAATTGAGGCGCGGTCAGCGACCGTTCCCGATCGAGGCTACGTCGTTGGGCTCCGCGGTGGCGTCGATGCATGTCGATCATGCGATCTTTCGCCAGGTGCCGCAGCCACAAATGGAACGGCATCCGAGGATCCGCCATGTACTCCTTTAGCCGCTCATTCGCTTCCAGCAGGACATCCTGCACGACATCGCTGGCATCGACCCGACGGGCGATCTTCCGGTCCAACCGCAACTGCACCAGTTTTCTTAACGCCGTCCGGTGCCGCTCCAGCAGCCGGTTGACGGCTTCGGGCTTCCCCTGCCCGACATCGGCGAGCAACTCTTGCGTGATGGTGTGTTCGGGCCAGATTGGCATTTGTGAAAGTGAATCGAAAGGTGGAGACGCTAATGAATTCTATATCGATTGGAAAAGACTTGAGACGGTCACTCGACCGGGTTGCCCTCGCGGAACAGGGGATAGTCACTGATGGCCAGGCCCAATCCACGGACCTCTTGCAGACGACGCCAACCTCGCGTGGTCAGTTCCTCGCGCGCCGCAATCTCTTCAGCGGGCATCAGCCTTTTATCAAACGGACCTTCGACGATGACCGGTTCGAAAGCAGGATCGACGATGAACTGGGCGAGCACGGGGTTACACCGCAGATGCCGCTCGGGCGCGGTCATCAGGTATCGAGCTTCCATCTCGCCGATGATATATCGCAAGTACAAGTCGCTGTCGGTGATGTCTTCGACCTCATCACCGCAGACTTCGCACATGTAACCTTGATCGCATTTCGCCATGTCGTGACTGCCGTAGTTTGGATGGGCTGGTTTGATGGGGGATATCATACGCAATGAACGGTTGGCTGGCACGCTCGCTGGCTGCTTGCGGTATTTTGCGGGTTGATAGTCTTGCCTTGTGGAAGGACAGGTGCTCTATTGCTGATGCGAATCGATGTGGTTCGAATTGATTCTTCGCAGCAGCCCATCGCCCCGCGATGTTCCTCGTTCAAAAGAGTCGTCACATGAAATCGTCCGTCAGCCGTCGAGATTTTTTGCAAGCGGCGATCGCAGCCGGTACCGCTGTGGCTTCGGGACCGATGGTTTTATCGGGACCCGCCTGGTCGAAAGAACCACGCAGCGCGAACGAGAAGCTGAACCTGGCGGTGATCGGAGTCGCGGGCCGGGGTGGCGAGAACCTGCGCGGTGTCGAGCATGAAAACATCGCCGTCCTGTGTGACATCGATGATGATCGATTGAACGCGGCCGGTGAGAAGCATCCCGGTGCCAAGAAGATCTCGGACTATCGCGAGGTCTTCGACGTGACGAACATCGATGGCATCGTCTGCAGTACGCCGGATCACACGCATGCCGTCGTCGTGGCCGCGGCCCTCAAGAAGGGCCTGCCTGTTTATTGCGAAAAGCCGCTGACTCACTCGGTTCACGAAGCGCGAGTGCTGCGACAATTGAATGCCGCCGCACACGTGCCGACTCAGATGGGCAATCAAATCCATGCGGGTGCGAACTATCGACGGGTCGTCGAGCTCGTCCGCTCAGGCGCGATCGGGTCGGTGGAACGGGTCCATGTCTGGCAAGGGGGCGGTGTTCGCTCCTTCCCGAACATCAAGACCTCAGAGCCACCTAAGAATATTCACTACGACCTGTGGGTCGGCCCTGCTCCGTTCCGCCCCTACAGCGACGCTCATTTCCATTTCAATTGGCGCTACTGGTGGGATTTCGGTGGTGGTCAGCTGGGCGATTTCGGCTGCCACTTCATGGACCTTCCGTTCTGGGCACTGGAACTGGGGGCTCCGACTTCGGTCGCTGCCAAGGGAG
Source organism: uncultured Schlesneria sp. (assembly GCA_966211735.1). Taxonomy (GTDB): domain Bacteria; phylum Planctomycetota; class Planctomycetia; order Planctomycetales; family Planctomycetaceae; genus Schlesneria. Next base: position 6,995 of record CBIHQO010000071.1, on the reverse strand, counting down.
AAAAGGGACACGACGGCGATAACGATTGCCCGATGAAGTTGAAGGTCGACTACAAGTTCCCCGCTCGCGGCGGCATGGCGCCTGTGGAGTTGACGTGGTACCACGGCGGCTGGATGCCAGATGGGGCGGAGGCCTACAAGATGGGCTCGGCCGTGTTGTTCGAAGGTTCGGACGGGCGACTGATTGCCGACTATGGTTCACACAAGCTGTTCATGCAGGAAGGCAAAGCCACGAAGACGGTACGTCCCTGGATTACCGATTCGATCGCGGGACATCATGCCGAGTGGCTGCAGGCGATTCGCACGAATGGGACGACATCGTCTCATTTCGAATACGGCGGCAATTTGACAGAAGCTGTGTTGCTCGGCAACGTCAGCTATCGATCAGGCAAAGCCTTCCAGTGGGATGCGAAGGGGATGAAAACGGATTCACCAGAAGCAGACAAGTACCTGAAGCGGGAGTACCGAGAAGGTTGGACACTGTAGCGCGGATTACGTTCGCGGCGGAGCGGTCAACATGTCGGCCAGTTCGGTGAGTGATACCAGGCCGGTGCCGTCACCTCGTTGCTTGCGGTCGAGGTGTAATGCCTGGAAGCCGGCAGTTCGAGGGGCGAGGACATCATGTTCGTAGTCGTCACCGACCATCAGGATCTGATGGGGTTGGCATCCACAGACGTGTGTGATCTGCCGATAGAACTCCGGTGCGGGCTTCCGAAACTGGACACTGGCCGAAACGATCCGATGACCGATGGGAGTCAGATGGGGCAAGCCGTCGCAGACCGGATGCAATCGACCATCGAAGTTGGAGGCGATTGCCATCCGGTAACCTGCCGTCGACAGGCGGCTGATCGCATCGGCGGCATCGTCATAGCAGTCCCATGAGGAAGGGTATGCGAAGTGGTTCCACAGTTCCTGAAAACAAGCGTCTGGATCAGTGGCATCAGGCAGCACTTCACCCACAATCCATCGCCAGCGGGCCGCTTCGACCGCATCGTTTGTCGCGTACCTGTTGGCAGGGGCACCGGGAAACAAGTTCAATTCGCTACGACGAAATGCCGCATGAAAGCGCTTGCCGACCTCAGACAACTCGTATTTCGATCCGAAACGGCGGCCAATGTCGTGATAGGCTTTGGAGACCGAGGGGTTGGGGGTGATCAGCGTCCCAACTGCGTCAAAGACGATCCATTCGCAGTCTGCAAACTGCTGACCTTCTAAAACTGGAGCCGACTTATGAAGTAAGACCATCTGCCGAAGATTCCTTTTCGTCAGATTGTAGATGCCGTCCGCCATTCGACCAGTGGCTATTCATCGATCAGGCGATACCCAACGCCGGGCTCGGTCTTCAAATGTTGTGGCCGGGCCGGGTCATGCTCGAGTTTTCGGCGAAGCTGACCCATGTAGACACGTAGATACTGGTTTTCCGAAATGCTGTCCGGCCCCCAGACGTCCTTCAGCAATTGCCGATGCGTGACCACTTTCCCGGCGTTGCGAACCAGGACCATCAGCAGGCGATACTCGGTCGGTGTCAGACGGACAGACTCGCCACTGAGGGTAACTTCGCGGCGGCTGAGATCGACCATGAGGTCCCCGACTTGAAACGGGGCTGAGTCGGTCCCCGTGGTCACTTGAGACGAATGACGCAGGGCGACTCGGAGGCGTGCCATGAATTCGCCGGCTCCAAACGGCTTTGTCAGATAGTCATCCGCGCCAGCATCGAGTGCCGCGACCTTGTCGGATTCGCGACCACGTGCTGAGAGTACGATGATCGGCAGCTGAGACCATTCCCGCAGTTGTTGAATGACCGTCAACCCGTCCCGGTCTGGCAAGCCCAGATCTAGCACGACCGCATCAGGCGGCTCGGCGACGGCATGGCCTATCCCCTTCGCGGCCGTATCAGTCTCGGTGACGACGAAGCCCTGCGATTCCAGCAAGATCCGAAGAAACTTGCGGATCGGCGATTCATCTTCGATGACCAGTATCCTGGGTTGATCTTGTGATGGCATCGACTACGCGGACCTCAGGTCTAATTGCTGCGAACGGGCGGCAATACCGATTCTATTGCTGACATCTCAGAGTGCACAGGCAAGGGCAGGCTGATCCGGAGGATCGTTCCTCCGTCGACTCGATTTCTGGCTGTGATCGAACCGCCATGCAGTTCCACGACACCGCGACAGATTGCCAAGCCGACGCCGCTTCCTGAACGAGCTTGGCCTTCGACTCGATGAAACTTTTCAAAGATCCGCAACTCTTCACCCGGGGGGAGACCCGAACCGCGATCGGAGACTTCGATGATCAGGCTGTCCGCCTCATGCCAGCATTTCAATTCAATCGTTGACCCCACTGGCGAGTACTTCGAGGCGTTCTCCAGCAGATTGATCAGCACCTGCTGCATCAGCATGGCGTCGATGGCGACGGGCGGAAGATCGTCGTCAATCTGCAGTGAAATGTGATGATCACGAGTCGCCCGCTCCATGCGGCTTAAGGCGACTCCGATCACTTCTTCAATCGGTTGCAGTTCCTTTTTCAATTCGATCGCATTGGATTCGAGGCGGGTGAGATCGAGCAGGTTGCCTACCAATCGATTCAGGCGGTCAGACTCGTCGACGATGGACTCGGCAAGGTCTCGACGCTGGTCTGCATTGAGGGATGTCTGAATGGCCAGGGCACTGGCGGCCCCGGTGATCGTTGCCAATGGGGTTCGCAAATCGTGTGAGACCGTGCTGAGCAGTGAATTCCGGAGACGCTCGGTCTGGATCTGTAGTCGTGTCTCTTCGGCCAGTTCCGCGAGCCGGCAGCGCTCTAACGCTCCGACAATTTGCGCGACGAAGGCTTGCAAGAGGTCGCGTTGCGCCAATCCGAGTGGAACCGCCGCGGTCGGTCGAACACCAAGGACTCCCAGCACACCGCTGCTGGAGGTGAGCGGCAGGTAAGTCGTGGCGGTTCCTGGCAAGGTGTCGGTCCCGCGCCCGGCCGGCCGATTGTTCTCGAAGACCCAGCGGATCACGCCGAAGTCCGACTCCGGAAGTCCGATGGAGGTGGCCTCGACGGAATGCGGATCGAGCGCGATTTCACGGCCGATGATCCAGACATCGCAATCCAGCGCCTGTCGGATCATGCGTCGGCTTTTTTCGACAACGGTTTCTCTGTTCGGCAAGGACGAAAGCTCTTTGCTGAGGGCATAGAGTGCTACTGTCCGTTGCTCGCGCTCCCATTGCCGTTGCGAATGCGAGCGGACTCGTGCTGTCAATTCGCTGATGATCAAACCGGTCAGCATCATGATGATGAACGTCAGCAGATACTGTGAGTCGCCGACGACGAACGTGCCGTAGGGCGCGACGAACCACATGTCGAAGGCGGCGACACCCAGGACGGTCGCCAGAATCGAGGGGCCTCGTCCGCTAATCAGCGCGACGACGACGACTCCCGCCAGATAAATCATGGCCAGGTTTGTCGGCTCGAAGAGTGGTGCCAGACACAACGAGATCAACGTGCAGATGAGAACGATGACGATCGAAAATAAATAAGATCGCCACGCGAACGGTGGGCGAGCAGCCGTTTCTCGTGCAGTGTGAGCTGTTTCTCCCGTTTCTCCGCTGATGATATAGACATCGACATCGCCGCTCTCGCGAATGAGCTCTGTCACCAGCGAGCCGCGCCACCAGTCGAGCCACCGTGAATGAAGCGGCTTCCCCGCGATGATGCGCGTCACATTCTGGCGGCGACAGTATTCAATGACCGTTGGTGCGAATGAATGTCCGGGAATCGTGGCGACGGTCGCTCCCAACTCTTCGGCCAGTTTCAGATTCGCATCCAGCCGCTGTTGATCGGCCGGACCCAGGTGATGCTGTGTGTCGAGTTCCACATGCAGCGCGATCCAGGGAGCGCGCAGGCTGGCGGCCATTCGTCGCGTCGCCCGAATCAAGCGAGCCGACATGGGACTTGGTCCCACGCAGACCAGCAGGCGATCGGAGGTTGGCCAGATCCGATCGACTTCATGCGACTGGCGATAATCAACTGCTTCCGCGCCGACGCGATCCGCAGTCTTCCGCAGGGCGAGCTCGCGCAGAGCAATCAGATTCCCCTTGCGAAAGAAGCTCTCTAAGGCACGAGCGGCCTGTTCCGAGACATAGACCTTTCCTTCGCGCAGCCGTGTAATCAGATCGTCTGGCGAGATGTCCACCAGTTCGACTTCGTCCGCCTCCTCAAAGAGGCGATCGGGAACCGTCTCGCGCACTGGAATGGATGTCACCTGCGAGATGACGTCGTTCAAGCTCTCCAGATGCTGGACGTTGATTGTGGTGTAGACGCTGATGCCGGCGGCGAGCAGATCTTCGACGTCTTGCCATCGCTTCGGGTGGATCGATCCTTCGGCGTTTGAATGAGCCAGTTCGTCGACCACGATAACCTGTGGTTTGCGAGCCAGCGCCCCTTCCAGATCAAACTCTTCGATGCGCCGGCCGCGATAGTCAACGACTTTGCACGGAAGCAGATCCAGTCCCATCAGCAAGGCATACGTCTCGGGACGGGCATGCGGCTCGAGATAACCGACGACCAGATCGACGCCTTCGCCAGCCGCCTTACGGGCGGCTTCCAGCATGGCGTAGGTCTTGCCGACCCCCGGCGCCATTCCGAAAAAGATCTTCAAACGGCCACGGCGTGCCGCCGCTTCGGCTGCCGTGACTTTGGCGAGCAACGAGTCGGGATCGGGGCGATCGTTACTCATGAAAGTGTTACGAAACAGGTGGATTGTTGAATTCTGAGACACGGAGCCCAGAGGTCAATGCAGCGAGGAATATTCTGGCATTCTATCACGAGAGGTGTGCTACAGGACTGGTCATTTCGGACAACTCGGAGGAATAGAAAGGCGAGCCACGGATTGACACGGATTAGACACGGGCCAGAGTTGTGAAGAGGCATCTTAGTTTATGCGGGCTTGGGTTGTCAGCGCACTGGTGCGCTCCGAAGACTGCACGCACCCTACATCAATTCATCAGAACACTGCTTGTCCCGCAGCGGCCAAGCAGTGGCACGGCTATCTGTTGAATAAAGGGCTGGGATCACTTCAATGAATCCAGGCTGATGTTCAATCGAAGGACATCGACGCGCGGTTGGCCGAGGAAGCCGAATGTGGGCATCTGGGTGTGCTGGCCGATGAGCTTCGTGACTTGTTCGAGTGGCAGGCCGCGTTCTCGAGCCACTCGACCGGCCTGGTACTGTGCAGCGGTGGGACTGATCTGAGGATCTAGACCCGAGGCAGATGCCGTGACCAGATCGACGGGAATTTTCGCGGCATTGTCGGGGTCGACAGCGTGGAGCCGAGCGATCCGGTCTTTGACGGCGTCCATCAGAGCGGGGTTTGTGGTTGCCAGGTTTGATCCGCTGCCGCCGAGTCCATTGTAAGCAGGTGTGGTTGCTGAAGGTCGTCCCCAGAAGTAACGCGGTTCCGTGAAGGACTGGCCGACAAGTTCCGAACCAACGTGATGCTGTGGGGGGCCGATCAGGCTTCCGTTGGCGGCGCTGGAGAATGCTAATTGCGCGACGACAGTGACGGCCAGCGGATATGCCACCCCGGTCACGAACGTGAGCAGCAGGAAGAGCACCAGCGCCGGCATTAATGTCTGTCGGAGCTCTGCCAAGAGGGGCGTGCCGCCCGCCGGTTCGCGAGATCCATCGAGATTGACGACGGGATTGCCCGACGAGCCACGGCTTGTTGATTGAAGAGGTTCCATGATAGTTGCCTTAGGCCAGATGCAGGCCGACAAGAATAAGATCGATCACTTTGATGCCAACAAACGGAACGAGCAGTCCGCCGAGTCCGTAAATAATCAGGTTGTTTCGCAATAAGGTTGCCGCCCCGACCGCGCGGTATTTCACACCTCGTAAGGCGAGAGGAATCAGTACAACGATGATCAGCGCATTGAAGATCACGGCCGACAGGATGCCCGAGGAGAGCCCCATCAGATTCAAGCGTCCCAGTTCCGGGTAGGTCGAGGCGAACGCGACGGGGATAATGGCGAAGTATTTGGAAACGTCATTCGCAATGCTGAATGTCGTTAGTGCACCTCGGGTCATCAGCAGTTGCTTACCGATCTCGACGATTTCAATCAGCTTGGTCGGATTGGAGTCGAGGTCGACCATGTTCCCCGCTTCTTTGGCGGCTTGAGTCCCGCTGTTCATGGCGACTGCGACATCCGCCTGAGCCAGAGCCGGCGAATCGTTGGTGCCGTCGCCGGTCATGGCCACCAACCGCCCGCCCGCCTGGTATTCGCGAATCATGTTCAGCTTGGCTTCGGGAGTCGCCTCCGCGAGGAAATCATCCACTCCTGCTTCGGCGGCGATGGAAGCGGCGGTCAACGGATTGTCGCCGGTGATCATGACCGTCTTGATCCCCATCCGTCGCAACTCGGCAAACCGTTCGCGGATGCCTCCTTTGACGATGTCCTTCAGGTAGATCACGCCCAAGGCCTGGCCGTTATCGGCGACCACGAGTGGCGTGCCCCCCGCTTTGGAGATTTGGTCGACTTGCTCACGCAGCGACCGAGGAAACTCGTGACCCGACTCTTTCACATAGTTTTCCATCGCATCGACGGCCCCTTTGCGGATCTTGCGACCTTCCAGATCGACGCCGCTCATGCGTGTCCTGGCTGAGAACGAGATGAAGTGCCCGCCGAGACCTTCGACATCTCGCCCGCGCAGTCCGTACTTCTGCTTGGCCAGCACGACGATGCTGCGTCCTTCGGGCGTTTCATCAGCGAGGGACGACAACTGAGCGGCGTCGGCCAACCGCTCAATTGTCACGCCAGTTGCAGGTGTGAACTCGACTGCTTGACGATTACCGAGCGTGATCGTTCCCGTCTTGTCGAGGAGCAGGACGTCCACGTCGCCAGCAGCTTCCACGGCGCGGCCTGAGGTGGCGATGACGTTGGCCTGGATCATCCGATCCATCCCCGCGATCCCGATTGCCGACAACAGTCCCCCGATCGTGGTGGGGATCAA
>CBIHQO010000070.1:0-13642 GCA_966211735.1 uncultured Schlesneria sp. | reverse complement strand
CTCCGCGATTCCGCGGGTGGCGTCCGGTACCGGAGACGACGTGCTGCAAGGGATTTCGATTTTTGATGGAACGTGGAAAGATGTCACCGTCACCAACAACGTCGTGATCGTCCCTGCCTATCACGCGATCTCCATGTACGGCGTCAGCAGTCTAACCATCCAGAACAACACGGTTGTGACCTATAGCACAGCACCAAGCCTTGTCGGATGGATCGGTGTGTTCAACAAGAAGGATGGCACGGTCCCGACAAGGATCACCGTGCGAAACAACATTGCCACATCATTGAGCATGAATGTTGCCGGGGTGACCAAAGATCACAATATCGTGCTGACTCCGAAAAAAGGGACCACCGATCTGGTCGCTGATCCGCTGACGGTGTTCGTGACGTACCAACCAGCTCAAGGTTTGTTTGATTTACATCTGGCGGCAGGCAGTCCAGCAATCGGTGCCGGCGGTCCGCCAATGCTAAGACAGGACAAAGACGGGAAGACACGAGTGATCAACGACTGTGGTGCTTACGCTTACTGATGTGCAGCACGCCTGCTGCCGCCGGGAGTGCGAGCGAATCTGCTTCCTTAAGAAGCCTTCTCGCTGCGCGAGAAGGAAGCCGATGAATGCGACACCGTGATCGCCATCGCTCTCCGTTGTCTCACGGCGTACGGATTTGCAGTTGGCTTTCTTCTCGGCGGAACGAGAAGGCGACTTAAAGACGATGCCCTGAACCGGCTTCACGGTCGACGGACTATCGATTCATGTCTTGTGTTCGAGTCGAGCTCGTTTACCCGTCTCCTTGATTCGTCGTAGCATTCTGCAGTGATTCAGTCTTTCGATATTCGATCGGCTCGCTGCGAACATCCGGGTAGATCAGCGATCCTGATTTGAGCACGTGTCGCGGACTCGCGCGGAAGCGCAAATGAGATCCAGATATGTTAGCTTCGTCCCAAATCGATCCTAGACCAGGTCGCCGCTCATCCTAATAGTGTATTATGCCCGCCAAAAAAGCACCCGCTGCACCCCCTGCACCTCCGTCTCCCGAAACGCTTGAACGAGTCCTGGCGGCGGTGCAATCGACCGCCGAACCGATGACGGCCGGTCAGCTTTCCAAGCTGCTGGTTGCGCCGCACAAGCTGACCGAGGCAAAGCTGACTCCCATTCTGGAGGAATTCGTCCACACTTCGCGTCTCGAGCTTTTTGGTGCGAAGACTGCGAAGGGGAAGCCACGTTATTGGGATCGTGGGGTCAATGAACTGGGGCAGTTATTGATCACTGCTGCGATTGCCAAAAAAGGTCCGCTGGCCAGGACGGCGCTGCGGACCGCGGCCAAGCAGGTGTCGGACGAGATCTTCGAAGCGGCGATGAAATCACTGCTGGACACGGGCGCGATTTTCGAACATCCTCCGTTGCTGAAAAAGAAAGAGTTATTCGGGACAACGCCTCCTTCGCCCGATCCCTATCTCACGGCGATTGGGACGCAGTTGACGAAGGTCGTTGATCAACTGTTGGCTGCCAAGGTGCCGCAGGCGGAAGTGCGTCGTTCACTGTTGGAACTGGTGGAGGCCACGGGGATCTCGGTGTTTTCCGCGGCAGTCGCGCACGAGGCCGCGTCGCCCCCGCCTGTCGCCGATGTCGATCTGCTGACGTTGATGAAGCGCATCGAACCGGCCGCCGAAAATGGAGCACTGGTTCCTGCACGCGATCTGCGACGAGCTGCCAACATCGAGAAAACTCGTTTTGATCACGCGGTGCTCGACTTGGCTCGACAGGGACGAGTGATGCTGCATCGTCATGATTTTGCTGCCGGGCTGAGTGAAGCCGAACGCGACGAATTAGTCACGGACGGTCGCGGAACGTATTACGTTGGCATGGCCCTGCGTCGCGGGTCCGTCGACTGAGATGCTCGAGCGAAGTGAAGATCACAAACACATCGGTAACCGTCGGTAAGGGCCAGCGATGAATCCGTTTCGCGATACAATCGTCTCCAATCCGTGGGATGAAGCGGCCGTCGATGTCGCCGAGATCCAGTCGGATGTTTTCAGTGAATGCCTGCAGGGAATTGATCAAGTCAGGAAACAACGGCATTCGGCTGGCCTGTTGATCCATGGTGCCGCGGGGGCAGGCAAGACACATTTGCTGCGCCGTTTGCGCCGCCGACTGACCTTGCAGGCACCCACCGCCACTGATCGCGACGAGTGCCTGTTCGTCTGGGTTCGGTTGCAGGCCAGCCCGCGCATGATCTGGCGACATGTGCGGCGGACGCTGGTCGAAGATTGGTTTCGACCAGTCCGCGGGCACAGCACACAGTTCGAGCGGATCTTGTTCCACCGCCTGGCCGAGCTCCGCGTGGCCGATGGGGATCTCGAACCGTGGTTCGAGTACATGCTGGAAACCGATCCCGCGGCGCTCGACCTGTTGCTGGAGCGTGTTGCCGATGAACTGTATCTCGATCGCAATACCACCATCGCGTTTAAGCATCTCGCCTTCGGACGGCATCGGCGCGATCTGCGGGCGTGGCTGGGTGGCGACTCACTTCCCGAAGAAGCACTGACTCGGCTGAGTTTATCGCAGGATGAAGGGACCGACGAAGATCGCGAGCACGAAGCCCGCCGTGTGGTGCTGATGCTGTGTCGGTTGGCAGGAAATGGCCTGCCGATTGTTCTCAGCCTCGATCAAGTGGAAGCCTTGCAGACGACGGCAGGCGACAGAGAGGGCTTGTTTGCGTTCGGGCAACTCGCCAGTACCCTGCACGATGAGACCACCAATACGTTTCTGATCTCGTGCGTGCAATCCTCGTTCGCCACAGAGTTGAAGGCTCAATCTCGCGGAGCTGACTATGACAGAATGACGTCATTGGGGGCGAGATCGCTGGCGACTCTCACCCGCTCGCAAGCTGAAAAGCTGATCGCGGCACGTCTGACGCTGGCCGGAACCGAAATGCAACGGCCTGCAGACGCCAATTCTCTGTGGCCGCTGCAGCCATTTGATTTTCAAAGTCTGACAGAACGGAACGAATTAACGCCGCGACGGGTCCTGGCGATCTGCGCCGATCGCTTTGCGAGCTGGCAAAGTGGAACTCCATCGGTACCGCAAGATCTCGAGCCTCTTGTGACTGAGGTGAAGTCTGTCGAACAAATTCCAGCGGCCGAACCGGTGGGAAACTTCCTCGACGACGAATGGAAGTCGCGCGTCGAGCAAGCCGTTTCGGCGAGTCGGCCTGAGCGCACTGAAGAGATCGTGCGACATGGCCTGCCGCAACTGATCAGCCTCGTCGCGCCGCAATGGAAGCCGGTCCGGGACGAACGGTTACAGGATGTCTCGTTGATCTTCGACGGTCCGACCGGGCGGACTGGTGTCAGCGTTTGTGCACAGGCGAATATGAACAGCCTGGGCTCGCGTTTCAAACGGTTGATCTCTCAATTCACTCCCGATCGACTGGCGAAACTGGTGATCGTGCGAGACGCACGTCTTCCAATGTCCAAGGGGGCGAAGGTCGCCAGCCAGGCGTTGGGCCAGCTTGCGGATCAAGGGGCGGAGATTGTCGAACACTCATCGGAGGTCTTCGCGGCCCTCGACGCATTACGGGCGTTGTTGTCCGAAGCCAAGTCGGGTGATCTCGCTCGCGATGGTCAAACGGTCTCGCCGCAGTCTGTTGAGGAATGGTTGAAGCGGCACCTTCCCGACAGCCTGCGGGAGTTCGCCGATTGCGTGACGGGAAGTGTCGCGATTAACGCGCCACGGTCGGACAGCCTGCAACTGGAAGCACTATCAACGCTGCTGGCCGAGCGACCTGTGCTGCCCCTCGAAGAAGCCAGTGCGTCCTTGAACCTGTCCGTCGGCGCAGTGGTGGCGGTTATCGAGAGGCATCCTGATTGTGCTCGCCTGTTGGCTGGACCTCCGGCGGTGATCTTTCGCGTTGAAAAGGAATCGTAACGCAGAGCAACATCCACATCCGTGCATTCATGTCTGCTACGCCGACTGCAAAGGGTCGTATCCATGCCGGTAACAATCACGGTCAGTGAAGTACGCAGGGCACTGTATCTGGCTGCGGGAGCACAGAGCGCCGGTGGCGATGGAGCTTCTTCGGTGGGCGTGCTCGGGCAATGGTTTCATGATGCCATCGGTTGGCTGGTTGAGGAGCAGCAGGGGGTGAATACTCTCGCGATCCTGGCCGATGTTGATGAAGACCTGGAGGTCTGGAAGCAGACGCTGGTGACTCGAGCCTACTCGCAGTTTGTCGGGCCGAGACTGACTGCTCATCACGCGGCGTTTCATGATCTTGCTCCTCAAGTCCTCTCCTTCTGGAAGGCAATGCAGGCGGCCTGTCAGTGGCTGGCTGAACTGGCCTGGAGCGTGCGGCCACCAAGGGCGACACGAAACGGGTGTCGATCTGCACCATGGGAAACGCTCGCCGAATGGCTGAGTACCGAGGAGCCCTTATCGTGCGAACTGAAGGAACCCGGCTGGTCCGACAGCGTTAAGTTGGTCGGGATTGCCGATGCCATTATCAGGCTGAAGGATTTGACGATCTCTGACGACTTAACGCGTCATCAAGTCTGGTGCGCAATCGAGTTCAAGCTGGGTCAAACGTCCCCTGCTGCCGATCTTGGGCAGGCGTGTCTCTATCATCTGATGCTCTCAGTCGCGAATGAACAGAGCGCTTCCCCGAACGCGGAGAATGCGGTCGCAGATGATGGGACGCTCGCCCTGATTAGTTTTCGGCCCGAGCGCCACGAGCAACTGTTCGATGCCGCTTCGCTGGCTGCCGCCAGGCAGCGGTTGGTTGATCTGATCGGGAAGCTGGCTGGAGTTGACTCGACACAGACCGTCGCGCCGCCTGGGAAAACCGGCCCGGTGAATCCGCAGCCAGCACCGCCGAAGTCGAACGTTCCTCAATTCACGCATCCGACTGCCGAACACCTGCGCCTTGGTGAGGAATTGGTCGGAACATTGACGACCGAGTATGACATTGCCGTTTCGCTGGACGGGCCGCCGATCGTGGGCCCGACATTTTTGCGGTTCCCCATCAAGCTGGGGCGCAAAATGAAAGTCGCGGCAGTTCAGCGACGGGTCGAAGAACTACAATTGCGTCTGCGACTCAAGCGAGCCCCATTCATTACGATTGAAGAAGGTTCGTTCGTCATCGACATTCAGCGTCCCGACCCGCAAAAGGTGTGGTTTGATGACATTCGTGCGCAACTCCCAGCTTCGGATCCGAAACTGGGCGGGTCTCATGTGCCGATCGGCGTCGACATCACGGGGCATTTGGTCTGCGCCAATCTGGCCAAGACCGAGCATTCGCATCTGCTGGCCGCGGGAACGACGGGGAGCGGCAAGAGCGAATGGCTGCGGACGGCGATTGCCGGATTGATGGTGACGAACACTCCGGACACGCTGCGGCTGTTGATCATTGATCCCAAGCGAAATGCCTTTCACGCTCTGAGAAAATCGCCGTATTTGTGGAAGCCGCTGGTCTTCCCTGACGAGCAATCCACGGCGGAAGTGCTGCAGGAACTGGCGACGGAAATGGATCGGCGATACCGGCAACTGGATGGAGCGGACTCGCACGCCCAGTTGGTGGCCCGTTCCGACGTGCCGTTGCCGCGGATCGTCTGTGTCTGCGATGAGTATCGGGATCTGATCAGCCGCAGCCGGGAAGAGCGAAAACTGATCGAGGACCAGATCTGCCGGCTGGGAGCGAAAGCTCGCGCGGCCGGCATCCATTTGATTCTGGCGACTCAGGAACCGCGTCGCGAAACGATCAAAGGGCCGCTGGATTCCAATATTCCCGCCCGAGTCGGGCTGTGGATGCAGAAGGCGCAGGAATCGCGAATGCTGTTGAGCGAAGCGGGGGCCGAAAAACTGTTGGGCAACGGGGATTTGCTGTTCAAAGACGTCGGGCCGCCTCGTCGACTGCAGGCTCCCTTATTGACCGAAGAGAACCGCAATGCGATTTTCGGGGCCTGAAACTAGAACGGGTTTCCAACCCGTCATGCTTCGCGGCGCGCGATCAGTCAAGAAGGTAAGCACTCCAGTCAAAGGCCAAAACGAAGGCGACGGGTTGGAAACGTTGGAAACCCGTCCTACGAGAGACACGGTCATTTCGCAAAATGGTTCGAATGGTCGATCAATCATTGATCAGTGGGCTCGAATAATTAATTCCCCGTTCGTAATGCGGCATTTCCATGTTTCGCGGATTCGTTGCGTCGGCTAGCATTCACGGCGCGAGGCCTCGTGATTTGTAGTGAAAGAAACGGAGTTCGATCATGCGTAGGTGCTTAATTCTGGCTGTCATGTTTTGTGGAGGGCTGTCGACATCACTGTTCGCGACCGGGCCTGCGGAGGCGGTGGTCGATTCGGAGCAAGTGCTCAGTGAGTTGATGGCAATTCCCGCTCGGCAGATTCCTCGCAAGTTGCTGGCCGAGGCCCAGGGGATCGTGATTGTTCCCAACGTGATCAAGATTGGCTTCGTGGCGGGGGCTCGTCGCGGTCACGGAATCGTGATGGTCCGTGATGCGGAAGGCGAATGGAGCTTGCCGCAGTTCGTGGCGCTCACTGGCGGCAGCGTTGGCTGGCAGGCTGGTATTCAAGGGACCGATGTCGTCCTGGTCTTTACGACTCGCAAAGGAGTCGAAGGCTTGCTGCGAGGCAAGTTTACGATTGGTGTGGATGCGGCAGCGACGGCAGGACCGGTCGGTCGCGAAGCTGCGATCGGGACTGATGCGACTCTGCAGTCTGAGATCTATTCGTACTCACGCAGCCGCGGGCTGTTCCTGGGCGTGGCCTTGGACGGGTCGATGCTGGAGATCGATAACGAATCGCATGCGTTCTACTATGGCGGCCCATCAGGTCGAGTTCCGGGACGTATTCCCGCAGCGGCGGCTGAACTGCGCCGGTTCATGACCGAACTGACGCCGCATCAGCATGGTGCTCCTGCGGGGACTGAATTGCCGTTGCCGGATGTTGCGGTCTCGCCGAAGTTGATTGAGGGCCTGCGACGATCCATGATCCAGAGTGCCGGCCAACTGCATGCGTCGCTCAATCCAGAATGGCGACGCTATCTCGCTCTGCCTCATGAATTCCAACAACCCGGCGTCATTGCGTCGCCAGAATCGTTGGCGAAGGCGCTACAGCACTATGGCAGCGTGAATGCCAATCCCGAGTATCAAAAGCTGGCCCAGAATCCCGATTTTCAGCGAACGCTGGAATCGCTGATCGAATATGAAAAGGCCACCCAGGCATCAAGTCCGACGATGATTCTGCCCCCGCCTCCTGTGACGCCATAATATTCGCTACTTGTTAACTGAAGAAACACACCGCGTGCGGACTAGCCACAACGCGGGTGTTATTACCAGGTGATCCGGTGGTGAAGATTGCGAAACGGCGGCAACGCAACGCATTCGCCAGTGCCAACCGAGATGCAGAGAGTGCTCGTCCGCCAATTGAACCGGTTCGATTGACAGCCGTTGCGACGCGATTTATTTTGCCCTGACGGTAATTAACCAAAAGGTGAAATAATATGTCCCGCGATCATTTGACTGAAACTTTCTCAGCTCTGGCGGATCCGACTCGACGAGCAATCCTGACTCATCTGGCTTCGGGTGAAAGCACCGTGACGGAATTGGCGAAACCATTTAAGATGACGATGCCGGCGATTACCAAGCACTTGAAAGTGCTGGAACGAGCCGGGCTGATTGAGCGAACACGCGATGCACAGCGGCGTCCCTGCCAGTTGCAGGCAACGCCACTGCGTGAAGTGGCCGACTGGGTCGAGCAATACCGTCAATTCTGGGAACAGCGACTCGACCGACTGGAAGACTATCTGCGAGATCTTCAACGAGCCTCGGTCGAAGCGTCGCCGTCTACCAAACCATCTACCTCCAAAGGAAACTGATCCATGACCGCTCCCGCACCGGCACCAGTCGATCCTTCGCTGCCCACGGCACCAGCGCCACGTAAGTCTGGAGTCTTGAGCTTCATCAAGTGGGCCTTGCTGCTGCTGATCATCGGCGTGGCTGGCTTCCTGGGGTATGCGTCGACTTTGCCGGATGACTTCACTGTGGCTCGATCGATCACGATCGACGCTTCTCCTGAGCAGTTGTTTCCCTGGATCAACAATCTGAAGAAGACGCATCAGTGGTCGCCATGGACCAAACTGGATCCCAACGCCAAATACACCTTTGAAGGCCCGGAAGAAGGAACCGGCGCGAGCCACGCCTGGGTCGGCAATGACAAGATGGGCGAAGGGAAAATGACGATTACCGATAGTCAGCCCAACAAAGAAGTCACCAGTAAGCTCGAGTTTAAGAAGCCAATGGAAGATACGAGCACCGTGAAATTGGCGCTCTCGCCGGAAGGTGAGAAGACCAAAGTCACGTGGAGCATGTCCGGACATTATGGCAACGTGTTTCAGAAGGCGATCTGCTGTGTGATGAACATGGACAAAATGATCGGTGGCAATTTCGAAGAAGGGTTGAACAACCTCAAGAAAATAATTGCCGCAGAGAAGGAACATGTGAAAGAAGAAACGAAATGAGGGAGGGGAGGCTACGAAACGCGAAACTATGGATCGCGTTCGGCCTCAGTCGCGGTACTCGGCGTCGTGAGTTGTCCGACGCGGACACTGACGAGGCCTGCGACGAGGATCGCCAGATAAAATTGCCCGCAAATTGCTTCCATGCAAGCCAGCAGACGTGGTAGTGGCGCGATGGGTAAGATGTCTCCGTATCCTAACGTCGACAGGGTCATGAAGCTGAAGTATTGCATTTGTCCCCAGCGAGGTTCGATCGCGGTCCCTGCCTCCGCGGGGCTCGGCTCGCTGAAAGAGTTCGGCGATGCGAGATCGATCCAGCAATACAGTTCGGTCCAGATCACGCCGAGCAGCAGATAGCCGCACAAAGCACCTACGAATGTATCGCGCGTGATCTCCCGTCGGTCAATCAGATCCAGCAGGATACTGATCGTGGTGAATGCCAAAAAGATCGTCATCGACGATCGTTGGAGCACGAATGTCGGGTGCGAAGGATGAGGCCATTCGAATAATGACCAACCCGTGACGACCAAGATTGGAAGTCCCAACAGAAGCGCTACCAGGCGCGATCGAGGACGAGAGCAGGCCGCAGCGACGCAGGCGCCGATCAAAAGTACGACGCACGCGTTGGTTGCCAGATGGCCTGCCTGGGTTTGTCCGACAGTGAAGCGAACGACTGTCAGCAGGACCATCGAAGCGAGCAGAACCGTATATTGCCATTGCGAGTAGCGCATCGTGCCCAACCAGTTTGTTGAAAGAGTTCCTTCCTCGGCAGGTCTCTTTCCCGAAGAATCATCGCCCAACACTGCCTCCGCTGCTCATCTTTTTCTTCAGGTCGGCGATGAATTTCACATGACCGTCGCCTAAGGCTTCGGCCAGTTCACGACGAAGCTCGGGATTAACGCTGAGCTTCTGTTCGAGTGGTTTTTGCGACGTGTATCTGACCTTGCCGTTGTTGTCCGAGGTATCGACCAGCACGAAGATTTCGGCGCGACCGGGGTTCTTGCCGATGATGTCGCGCACACGTTCGATGACGCGAATGTCGTGCAGCCCCTTCTGAAACTTGATGAGCACCTGGCGAGTGAATTCCTTTTCAACCTCTTCCAAGGTCCAGATGGCATCAATGACGACGTTCGGTTCGCGGCTGCGCTTATCGACCTTGCCGCGAATGAAGCGGATCTGCTCGGGAGCGACCTTCTCGCCGAGACGCGAGAACTCTTCCGGCCACATGATGCAACGAACCACGCCCGTGGGGTCTTCGAAGTCGAAATTCACGTACTTGGAGTGCCCGTTGCGGCTTGGTTTTTTCGTTTGAGCTTTCTTGATTGCGGAGACCATGCCTCCCAGGATCACTTCGACCCCGTCTTCCAACTCAGGCAACTGCTTATTTTCGTAGGTGGAAAACTGCTTCAGGATGTCGGCCATCTCGGCGAGGGGATGCGACGTCAAGAAGAAGCCGAGCGCTTCTTTCTCGAAGGCCAGCTTCTCTCGCTGTGACCATTCTGGCATGTCGGGGAGATTCGTGGGCGTCGCCGAGGTGCCTGCGGCAGCTTGCTCTGCGTCGTCGTCACCACCGAACAGGCTCTTCTGACCCCGCTGTTTGTCGCGGAATGCGTTCGAAGCCGATTGCACTGCTCGTTCAATGACCGAGAACAGTTGTGATCGCCGCCCGCCCAGGCAGTCACAGGCACCCGCTTTGACCAGCAGTTCCAGAACACCTTTGGTGACGTTCTTCGGGTCACACCGTTCTGCGAGATCAAAGATACTCTTGAATGGACCATTCGTATCGCGTTCGGCCAGGATAGCGCCGACCGCCGCCTCGCCGACCCCCTTCACCGCACCCAGGCCGAACGTGAGTTTGTCACCCAGGACAGAGAACTCAACATCCCCCTGATTGACGTTGGGAGGGAGAATCTCGATCCCCATGCGCCGACAGTCGTCGACGTGTTCGACGAGTTTGTCGGTTTCGCCGAGTTCACACGATAGGAGAGCCGCCATGAATTCTTGTGGGTAGTGAGCCTTCAAATAGGCTGTTTGGTAGGCAACGGCCCCGTAGGCCGTGGAGTGCGACTTGTTGAAGCCGTAGCCGGCAAATTTTTCAATCATGCCGAACAGTTCGGCGGCTTTCTCTTCCGAGTAGTTGTTGGCCACGGCTCCCTTCAGGAACTGTTCACGGTACTTGGCGATCGTCTCGAGCTTCTTCTTGCTGATCGCCTTAATGCACTGATACGACTGCGGCAGATCGATGCCGCCCAGTCGATTCAGGATCCGCATCACCTGTTCCTGGTACACCATCACGCCGTAGGTTTCGTCGAGCACCCCGTCTACGATCGGATGCACTTTTGGCAGCGGTAACCGCTTGTGCTTGACGTCGACGTAGGTCATCACCATCCCCCCTTCCAAGGGGCCGGGGCGATAGAGGGCCGAGGTGGCGATGATGTCGGCGAATTTATCTGGCTTCATCTTGGTCAGCAGATCGCGCATTCCGCCGGATTCGAGTTGGAAGATCCCTTTCGTCTCACCACGTTGCAGCAGCGCGAAGGTGGCGCGGTCGTCGAGGGGAAGCTTGACCGGATCGATATCGATGTGGCGATGCTTTTTGACGTTTTTGACGGCCTTGTCGAGGATCGTCAGGTTGCGCAAGCCCAGAAAGTCCATCTTCAGCAGGCCGGCTTTCTCGACGGTCGGGCCTTCCCACTGAGTGATGACGTCGGTCTTGCCGGTGATCGTCTGCAGCGGGATGTATTCGGAGATCGGACGATCCGAAACCACGACCCCGGCCGCGTGCGTTCCGGCACTGCGAGCCAGGCCTTCGATCTGACGGGCCAAGTCGAGGATCTCGCGGATCTTGGGGTCACCTTCGTAGAGTGCCTTGAGTTCCGCGCTTTCCTTGATCGCTTCGTCGAGCGTGATGTTCAGCGTTTCGGGGACCATCTTCGCGATGATGTCGACGTCTTTGGGAGGGACCGACAGGACGCGAGCCACGTCGCGGATGGCCGCCTTGGCTTTCAGCGTTCCAAAAGTGCCGATTTGCGAAACGTTCGCTGACCCGTACTTCTGCTTCGTATAGTCGATAACCGCCTGCCGCCGATCGCGACAGAAATCGATATCGATATCCGGCGGTTCGGTACGGCTGGGATCGAGGAATCGCTCGAACAGCAGGTCGTATTCCAGCGGACAGACGTGACTGAGTCGCAGCACATAGGCCACCAGCGCCCCGCAGGCGGAACCTCTTGCGCTGCACGGGATTCCCTCTTCGACGGCGAAGCGGACAAAGTCCCAGACGATCAGGAAATAGCTGGCATAGCCCATCTTCTCGATGACGGACAATTCGAACTTCATTCGCTCGCGATGCGCGTCGGTGATGTTGGCTTCGCCGTAACGGTAGATCATCCCGTCGTGACACAACTCGCGCAAGTAGTCGATGTCGCGTTTGCCCTCCGGGGGCTGAAAGACTGGATAGTGACGCGATTTCAAATCGAGCTGGATGTCGACTCGATTGGCAATCTCTTGCGAACGGGCGACGGCATCTTCAAAGCCGGGGAATGCGGCATACATTTCTTCGGGCGTGCGGACGAAGAGCTGGTTTGAATCCATCTTCATCCGCTTGGTATCGGATCGCTCGGTCTTCGTGTTGACGCACAGCAGCACGTCGTGCATCGCGGCGTCTGTCACATCGAGATAATGCGCGTCGTTGGTGGCGACCAAGGGGAAACCCATCCGATTCGCCATGTCGACGGTCATATCCATGCACTGCTTCTGTATCGCGAAATCCGCGTTCTGGATTTCCATGTAAACGCGGTCGCCGAAGACCTTCGAATACCAGTGCATCAGCTTTTCGGCGTCTTCGTCTTTCCCCTGCAGCATCAATTGAGACAACTCGCCCGCCGCGCAGCCGGTGAGCAGAATGATCCCTTCGTTGTGAGCCTGCAGCAATTCCTTGTCGATACGCGGCTTGTAGTAGAAACCTTCCAGAAACGCCGCCGAGGAGAGCTTGACCAGGTTCTGGAAGCCGACGCTGTTCATCGCCAGCAAGGTCAAGTGATAGCTGGCTTCTTTGACTCGCGTGGCACCCGCTTTGTCAAATCGAGAACCCGGAGCGATATAGGCTTCCAGACCCAGGATCGGGTTCACACCCGCTCCACGGCATTCGTTATAGAATTCCAGCGCGCCGTACAGATTCCCGTGGTCGGTGATGGCCAAGGCATTCATGCCGGCCCCCTTCACCTTTTTTACCACCTGATCGATTCGGTTGGCTCCATCCAGCAGGCTGTAATGGGTATGGCAATGGAGGTGGGCGAACGGACGAACAGCAGTCGTTTCGGGAGCAGCAGGCGCAGCAGAATCCGCCATGAAGGGGGAATCCTTTCCGCAAAAGAAGCGAGGGACGGCAATTCGTTGATTGTACCAATCGACCGGGTGTACTCAATCAACGTTGGTTGATGTTCAGGATGGGAAGAAATGAACCACGAAACACGCGGCCGGGACGAAAACGCAGAGATCAGCAGGCCCACGAATCGAGACGAGGTTTCATGTTGACAGCGCATGACACAACCGGCGCGCCGTGCGGCGCAACCTCCGGCTGGTGCAGACTCCCACTTCGGAGGAGAAGGCGATTTTCTCACGGAGGTGCGGAGTTACGACGTAGAGAGGTGGAGTCATTGCGTGGCATCGGAGGGTGTTTTGAGTCGCGAGGTTTTCAACGCGAAGTCGCAAAGGCGCGAAGACGCAATGAAGAAAGGAGATGTCTGCTGCATGACACAACCTCCCCGCCGTGTGTCACGTCCCTGATTCCTCGAACGGCGTGGTGAGGAAAAGCGAAGAACACGACCTTGTCGAGGACTCCAAGATCATGGTACCCGGCTTCAGGGACGTCCCACAACCTGCGGCCGGTGACACAACCTGCGGTCGGTGACACAACCTGCGGTCGGTGACACAACCGGCGGTCGGTGACACAACCTGCGGTCGGTGACACAACCGGCGGTCGGTGACACAACCGGCGGTCGGTGACACAACCGGCGGTCGGTGACACAACCGGCGGCTGGTGACACAACCGGCGGTCGGTGACACAACCGGCGGTCGGGTGACACAACCGGCGGTCGGGTGACACAACCGGC
>CBIHQO010000069.1:0-13733 GCA_966211735.1 uncultured Schlesneria sp. | reverse complement strand
GCTGATTGAACATCGAATCCACGATGTGAATGAACGCTTCATAGCACGAAAAAAATCCGTGTCGCCCCGTCAGCAGATAGCCTTCCAGCCAACCCTGGCACTGATGCTCGCTGAGGACCTCCATCACTCGCCCGTCGGGTGACAAGTGGTCGTCCTCGGGAAGGATCTCAGCGACATAGCAGCGATTCGTGACATCCAAGACATCCTGCCAGCGATTCGAGTTATTTTCATCTGGGCTGAACAATCGAAAATTCTGCTGCTTCAGATTCAGCTTCATCACGTCGCGCAGGAATTTCCCCATGACGCGGGTCGCTTCAGCAGATGTCTCGCCCGGCTGCGGCACTTCGACGGCGTACTCACGAAAGTCAGGCAGCTGCAGATCACGCAGCAGCAATCCTCCGTTTGAATGAGGGTTGTCGCTCATCCGTCGTTGTGCTGTCGGAGCCAACTCGGCGATCTCAGCGTGCAGGCGCCCGGTGCTGTCAAACAATTCCTCGGGACGGTAACTCTTCATCCACTTTTCAAGAATCTTCACGTGTTCGGGATTATCCATGTTCCCCATCGGAACTTGATGCGATCGCCAATAGCCTTCGGCCTTCTTGCCGTCGATCTCGGCGGGACAAGTCCAGCCCTTGGGACTGCGGAAAATGATCATGGGCCAGGCGGGCCGTCCCTGGAATCCCTTCGTGCGAGCCACTTCCCAGATCTGTTTGATCTCGGCAGTCGCGGCATCGAGGGCCGCCGCCAACTGCTGGTGCATATACGCCGGTTCGTGACCTTCCACGAAGTAAGGCTTGTACCCGTACCCTTCGAACAGTTTCTGTAACTCGGGCTTCGGGATGCGAGCGAGGAAACAGGGATTTGCGATCTTGTAACCGTTCAGATGCAGGATCGGAAGCACCGCTCCATCACGCACCGGATTCAGAAATTTATTCGAGTGCCAGCCCGTCGCCAACGGCCCGGTCTCTGCTTCTCCATCACCGACCACGCAAGCCACGATCAGGTCGGGATTATCGAAGGCGGCCCCGAACGAGTGCGACAGCGAGTAGCCCAGCTCGCCCCCTTCATGAATCGAGCCTGGTGTTTCTGGCGCAACGTGACTGGGAATCCCACCCGGAAAGCTGAACTGCTTAAACAGTCGCTTCATCCCATCTTCGTCCTGGCTGATCGACGAATAGACTTCGCTGTACGTCCCTTCCAGGTACGCCTGAGCCACCAGGGCCGGTCCTCCGTGCCCGGGTCCAATGACGTAGATCATGTCCACGTTTTGCTGCTTGATGATGCGATTCAGATGGACATACAGAAAATTCAAACCGGGTGTTGTTCCCCAATGTCCCACCAGCCGCGGCTTGATATGTTCGCGCGTCAGCGGCTGCTTGAGCAAAGGATTGTCAAACAGATAGATCTGCCCGACAGACAGATAATTCGAAGCGCGCCAGTACGCGTGCATCTTGCTCAACTCAATCGCGGACAATGGCCCCTCTGAATTCAGCGATGCATCCAGCGAAGTTGGCATCATCTTGAGACTCCTTCGTTTTCGTGCGTTGGATACGCGATGTCGATTTGTAGCCACTTCGAAAGTCCTCGGGCCGACAAGTGTCGATCGGCTCGTCGTCTTATGCAAATGTTGCACCAAGAAGCTTGTGACTTACCGTAGATTTGAGCGTGGATCATCCCAGCACATTAGAGTGGTAACCAGCTTTAAGATATGCTGGAGTCGAATCGAATGCTGACTCACATCAGGATTCGTTGCTGACAGCTGAACGCATTCCGAGAGCAGAATCGACCAATGAGCAGAGTCATTTATTTCCTATTCGCGTTCGCCATATCGACTGCGACCTGTGTGGCAGCGGAATGGAAGCAATTTCGCGGGCCCGACGGACAAGGCCATACCGATGCCAAAGAATTGCCGCTGACCTGGAGCGAGACAGAGAATGTCCGCTGGAAGACTGCGATTCCAGGTCGGGGCTGGTCTTCGCCCGTGTTCGATGGCGACATCGCCTGGATGACCACTGCCGTCGAAGCCCCCCTCACCGGTGACGCGCTGGAAAAAGCGCAGAAGGATAAGCTGGCCAATGATCCCTCAGCAAAACAACTGAGCCTGCTGGCCTCAGTCTCGCTCAGGGCTGTCAGTGTCGACATCAAAACCGGCAACCTGCTGTCAGACATTGAATTGCTGAATATCCCCAATCCTCCAGCGATTCACGACTTGAACAGCTATGCCTCGCCAACGCCGGTTCTGGACGGGAATCTGTTGCTCTGCCATTTCGGAGAGCTCGGAACCGCGTGCCTCGACATCTATGCCGGCGACGTAAAATGGAAGAAAACTCTGCCGTCATCGCATGCGGTTGGTGCAGGAAGTTCACCGGTGATCTTTGGCGATCTCGTGATTTGCACTTGTGATGGCACTGATTTGCAGTATGTCGCGGCACTGAACAAACGGACTGGCGAGCAAGTGTGGAAGACGAATCGCCCCAAGATGTCGGGGCAGAATGGGGACTTCCACAAATCGTATTGCACGCCCCTGCTCGTCGAGGTTGCCGGCAAGAACCAGGTGATCATTCCAGGTGCCCAATGGGTTGTGGCCTACGATCCTGCCGACGGACACGAGATCTGGCGCGTTCGCTATGGCGATGGATTCTCGAATGTGCCGCGCCCAGTGATCGCAAATAACATGGTCTGCGTTTGTACTGGCTTTATGCAGCCACAACTGATCGCCATTCGCATGGATGGCCAAGGCGACGTCACCAGCAGCCATGTCGCGTGGAAGATCCTGAAGTCGGTTCCGACGATGCCGTCGCCCGTTGTGGTCGGTGAAGAAATCTATTTTGTGACTGATCAGGGTGTCGCCACGTGCGCCAACGCTGCGAACGGCGACATCGTCTGGACCAAACGCATGGGCGGGAATTATTCCGCATCGCCGCTGGCCTCCGCGGGCCGACTTTACTTCAGCAACCGGGAAGGCGAGACCACGGTGATCCGCCCTGGCAAGCAATATGAAGAACTGGCGAGCAACAAACTCGACGGCCAACACATGGCCTCACCTGCTGTCTTCGAGAATTCACTGCTGCTACGAACGAATACTCACCTATACCGGATCGGTCAGTAGATCTGCGATGGCAGTCCTAGCTGATCAGTTTTTGAAGACGCTTTTACTGCGAGAACTTGCCGTCCAGCGCGTCGCGTTCGATCTGCAATACTTTTCCCAGGCGTCGCACATGTCGCTCTTCATTCGTGAACTGCGCATTCACGAACGCCTGCACCAGTTCTACGGCGAGTTCTTCACCAACGATTCGCGCCCCCAGGCAGAGGACATTCATGTCGTCGTGTTCGACTCCTTGATGAGCCGAATAGGTGTCGTGACAGACGCCAGCTCGAATACCCGGGATCTTGTTCGCAGCAACGCTGATCCCCACGCCACTTCCGCAGAGCAGAACTCCGCGTTCCGCCTTCTTGTCGAGAATGACCTGTCCGACCTTCACTGCGTAGTCGGGGTAGTCGACCGCGCAACTCGAGTCGGTGCCGCAGTCAACCACCTCGTGGCCAGCCGCTTGAATCACGGCCATGATTCTCTGCTTTAACGGAAACCCGCCATGATCACAGCCGAGTGCAATTCTCATGTTGATGAACTCTCGATCTCGTCGGACTTCAC
The DNA here is from genome assembly GCA_966211735.1 of uncultured Schlesneria sp. GTDB lineage: Bacteria > Planctomycetota > Planctomycetia > Planctomycetales > Planctomycetaceae > Schlesneria. Next base: position 10,081 of record CBIHQO010000069.1, on the reverse strand, counting down.
CATATGCCGATGAAGTCCCCACTCGAAGCTGACACCAGAAATCAACTGCGTTGCATTATGCCAAGTCGGTCTTGCCCATCAAGTAGCGATCGCATTCGCGAGCCGCACCGCGACCTTCGTTGATCGCCCACACAATCAGGCTTTGCCCACGCCGGCAATCGCCTGCGGCGAACACGCCAGGAACGTTGGTGTTGTACTGTCCGTGTACGGCTTCGTAGTTGGTTCGCGGGTCGAGCTTCACTCCCAACTGGTCGGCGACTGGCGATTCAGGGCCCAGGAAGCCCAATGCCAAGAAGACGAGGTCGGCAGGGATCTCTTTTTCGGTCCCGGGAATCACCTTGAATGGAGGAGCAGGTTCAGCCTTGGCAATCTTCAGCGCGCGCAGTTCGCCCTTGTCATTGCCCAGGAATTCCACGGTCGTCGTGCTGAAGAGCCGAGGATCCTCACCAAACACGGCGGCAACTTCGGCATGACCATAGTCGACACGGAAGATACGCGGCCATTGCGGCCAGGGGTTATTGCCTGCGCGTTCGTCTGGCGGTTGTGGCACGATTTCCAGATTCACCAGGCTCTTGCATCCATGACGCATCGAAGTCCCAATGCAGTCGTTGCCGGTATCACCACCACCGATGACGACGACGTGCTTATCCTTGGCGTTGATGTACTTGTTGTCGGACAACTGCGAATCAAGCAGGCTCTTGGTGTTTGCATGCAGGAACTCCATCGCCATATGGACTCCCTTGAATTGTCGACCGGGAATCGGCAGATCGCGAGGCTTGGTCGCACCGGTGGCCAGCACGATCGCATCGAACTGCTCGCGCAGATCCATCGAGCTGATGTCGCGGCCGATCTCCGTATTAGTTCTGAACTGCACTCCTTCGGCGGCGAGCAGGTCGACTCGACGCTGAACGATGTGCTTTTCGAGCTTCATGTTGGGAATGCCGTACATCAGCAAGCCACCAACTCGGTCGGCTCGTTCGAACACCGTGACGTCATGACCGACGCTGTTCAACTGAGCTGCTGCTGCCAGACCTGCCGGGCCACTTCCGACGATGGCCACTCGCTTACCCGTGCGCTTCGCCGGAGGATTGGGCTGCACCCATCCTTTGTTGAACCCGTGATCGATGATCGAACATTCGATGTTCTTGATCGTGACAGGTGGATTCGTGATCCCCAGCACGCATGATCCTTCGCACGGCGCAGGACAGACTCGCCCGGTGAACTCGGGGAAGTTGTTCGTCTTGTGCAGACGATCGAGGGCTTCGCGCCAGTTGCCGCGATAGACCAGATCATTCCACTCAGGAATCAGGTTGTTGACAGGACACCCCGCCGCCATCCCCGCCATCAGCGACCCGGTGTGACAGAACGGCACTCCACAATCCATGCACCGAGCGCCCTGAGTCTTCAGTTCGCCATCGGACATATGATCATGAAATTCGTTCCAGTCCAAGATGCGCAACTTCGCATCCCGGTCATTTGGAACCTGACGCTGAAACTCTTTAAAACCAGTTGGCTTGCCCATTGAATCTTTACCAGACGTTTTACCACGGAATACACGGAATACACGACAGAAGACATTTCGACCACGAATCAAAATCAATACACACGAATCAAAACAGGAAATCCTGCAAGAGAAATTCAATAGACGATTCGTTCGTGTTCTAGCTCTCTTCTCGCTCCAAAGTTAACTAACAAACCCACCTTGAATCCGGTTGCCTTCAGATAATTATGGACTTGCGAGCGATGTGCCTCGTCCAAGGCCGAGACCGATTTGATCTCCAAGATTATCTTCTCGTAGCAACAGAAATCTGGTTTGAAATACTTCTCTAACAGCTGACCTTTGTACGTGATCGGCAAACTAACCTGAGGCACACACGGTAAATCTCGCAATCGAAAGTCGATCTCCAAGCATTCCTGATAGATCGGTTCGTCAAACCCACACTCAATGTGATTGTAAACTTCAAAGCAAGCTCCCATGATTTTGTATGACTCCTCGCCATAAACGATCATCGGAACCCCTCACTCCTGTCTTGTCCCAACCTTTTTCTTATTCTTATTCGTGCTTATTTGTGAGATTCGTGGTCCACCTCTTCCCTCTTACGCCTTTGCAGTTTCTTTCTTCTGCTCAGCCATCGCCCGCTTGTAGTCGATTGGCATGACCTTTACGAAGCGTGGCAGTTCGTCGTCCCAGTTCTGCAACAGGTTGGCTGCGACCGTAGAACCAGTGTGCTTGTGATGCTTCACCAGCAGGCTCTTCAGGTGACTGATGTCCTCGCTGTCGACGACCTTCTCCAACTCGACCATTTCCAGGTTGCAATTACCCAGCAGCTCGTCGCGTGGGTCGTAGACGAAGGCACTTCCCCCGGACATTCCCGCTGCGAAGTTGCGTCCCGTGGGCCCCAGGATCACAGCGGTCCCGCCGGTCATGTATTCCAGACCGTGATCGCCAACACCTTCCACCACGCAAGCGGCCCCCGAGTTGCGGACGCAGAAGCGTTCGGCGGCTCGACCGCGGAAGAAGGCTTCCCCTTCGGTGGCGCCGTACAAGGCGACGTTGCCGATCAGGATGTTGTCTTCTGGAACGAATGTCGACTTCGCAGGCGGATAGACGATGATTCGCCCACCCGACAGCCCCTTGCCGACATAATCGTTGGCGTCCCCTTCGACTTCGATGGTCACACCGTGAGCCAACCAGGCCCCCAGGCTTTGACCTGCTGACCCCTTGCAGCGGATATGGATCGTGTCGTCCGGCAGGCCTTTCTCGCCCCATTTCTTCGAGACTTCGTGGCTGAGGATCGTGCCAAGGGCGCGGTCGATGTTCTGAACTTCGATGTTCAGACGGACGTTCTTCCCGTTCTCGATCGCTTCCTTCGCTTCACGAATCAGCTCGTTGTCGAGTTGGTATTCAATTCCATGCTGCTGAGCAATTGTGCAGTAAGTCTGCACATTCGCATGCGGCTTGGTCGCTGGCTTCAGGATCTTGGACAGATCCAGGTGCTTCAACTTCCAATGATCGACGCTGCTGTCGTATTCGAGCACATCGCTACGTCCAACCATTTCGTTGATCGTGCGGAACCCAAGCGACGCCATGATCTCGCGAGCTTCTTCGGCCACCATGAACAGATAATTGATCACGTGTTCTGGTTGACCGTTGAACATCTTACGCAGCTGAGGATCCTGAGTCGCAATCCCGACCGGACAAGTGTTCAAATGACACTTGCGCATCATGATGCAACCGAGGACGATCAGCGGAGCCGTGGCGAAACCGAATTCTTCGGCACCCAACAGACACGCAATCACGACATCGCGACCTGTCTTAAGCTGGCCGTCTGTTTCCAGGCGGACTCGGCTACGCAGATCGTTCAGCACCAGCGTCTGGTGCGTTTCCGCAATCCCCAGTTCCCAAGGCATACCCGCGTGTTTAATGCTGGTCAGCGGTGACGCACCCGTTCCACCAGAATCGCCGGAGATCAGAATCTTGTCGGCATGCCCCTTGGCGACACCGGCTGCGACCGTACCGACACCAACTTCGGACACCAGCTTCACGCTGACGCGTGCGGAGGGGTTCGAGTTCTTCAGGTCGAAGATCAGCTGAGCCAAGTCTTCGATCGAATAGATATCGTGGTGCGGTGGCGGGGTGAGGAGCCCGCCCCCCCCAGTCGAATGACGAGTCGCCGCGCTGATGTTGTAGAGCGTGTGACCGGGGAGCTCGCCCCCTTCACCGGGCTTCGCTCCCTGCGAGACCTTGATCTGCAGTTCATCGGCGTTCGTCAGATACCAGCTCGTCACACCAAAGCGGCCCGACGCGACTTGCTTGATGGCCGATCGCTTCGAATCGCCGTTTGGCAACGGTTGGAATCGCTTGTAGTCTTCGCCCCCTTCGCCAGTGTTGCTCTTGCCACCGATGCGGTTCATCGCGATCGCCAGCGATTCATGAGCTTCCGCCGAGATCGAACCATAGCTCATCGCTCCGGTACAGAATCGTCGGACGATGGACTCGACCGTGTCAACTTCTTCGATCGGAACAGCGGTCTGCCCCGCCTTAAACTTCAGCATCCCACGCAGATGGCATTCGCGCGTCGTTTGCTCGTTCACCATCTTGGAAAACTCGCGATAGGCCTGCTTGTCGCCTTGTCGAGCAGCTCGTTGGATGTTGGCGATATTGTGTGGGTTCCAGGCATGCTTTTCACCGGTTGCTCGCCAGGCGAACAGACCGAAGTTCGGCAGCACGGGCAGGTTGTTGGCGTCGCGAGTCGGATAGCCGAGCTCGTGCCGTCGCATCGCTTCTTCGCCGAGGATGCCGAAGCCGACACCACTGATGCGGCTGGCCGTTCCGCGGAAGCACTTGCTGATTACTTCGTCGCTGATTCCGACCGCTTCGAAGATCTGAGCTCCCTTGTAGCTTTGCAGGGTTGAGATCCCCATCTTGGCCATCACCTTCAGGATCCCCTGCTTGGTGGCCTTGCGATAAGCAGCCGTGATCTGATCGTGAGTCCAGTCACCGGCCAGTTCGCCATCGTCCTGCAACTGCCACAATGCTTCGAAAGCCATGTACGGATTGACCGCGTCGGCTCCGTAACCTGCCAGCAGGCAGAAGTGATGCACTTCGCGAGCTTCACCCGATTCGACGACGATGCCGATCCGAGTTCGCTCTTCATTGCGAACCAGGTGATGATGCACAGCTCCGGTCGCCAATAGGGCGCTCACCGGCAATCGGTTGGCACTGGCGAGTCGGTCCGACAGGATCACCAGGCTGTAACCGTCTTCAATCGCCTGACGAGCTTCACCGCAGATGCGGTCCAACGCCCACTTCAGTCCAGCGGGACCTTGCGTCTTCGGATAGGTGATATCGATCGTCCTGGTCTTCCAACCGCGATAATCGAGGTGCTTGATCGAAGCGAGTTCTTCGTTCGTGAGAATCGGATGCGGTACGACCAGTCGATGACATTGAGCTTCCGTCGATTCCAGCAGGTTCCCCTCAGGACCGATATAGCACTCCAGCGACATGATGACTTCTTCACGCGTGCTGTCGATCGCGGGATTGGTCACCTGGGCAAACAACTGCTTGAAGTAATCATAAACCAGCCGAGGCTGGTCGCTCATGCAGGCGAGCGCGGTATCATCACCCATCGACCCGATCGGGTCTTTCTTGGTGGTGATCATCGGGACCAGCATGAACTGCAGCGTTTCGGTCGTGTAACCGAACGACTGCATGTGCTGCATCAACTCGCCATTCACCATGCGTTCTGGCGGTTCGACTTCGGGCAGTTCGCTCAGCAGCAGCCGCTGGTTTTGCAGCCATTGCTTGTACGGACGGCGATTGGCGAAGTCCTTCTTCAGTTCTTCGTCGGGAATCAGCCGACCCTGCTTGAAGTCGACCAGGAACATCTTGCCCGGCTGCAACCGTCCCTTGATCTTGACGTTCTCAGGCTCGACATCGAGCACTCCGACTTCGCTCGCCATGATGACGCGATCGTCGTGGGTGACGTAGTAACGACTGGGTCGCAGGCCATTTCGGTCGAGCGTCGCGCCGATCACAGTCCCGTCGGTGAACGAAATCGACGCGGGACCGTCCCACGGTTCCTGCAAGGCCGAGTGGTATTCGTAGAAGGCGCGCTTATCTTCCGGCATCGAATCGTGGTTCTGCCACGCTTCGGGGACCATCATCATGACCGCTTCCGGCAAACTCCGGCCGCTCATCACGAGCGTTTCGAGGGCGTTGTCGAAGTTTCCCGAATCCGAACAGAACGGCTCGATCAATGGGAACAGCTTCTTCAGGTCGCTGCCAAACAGCTCGCTCTTCATCATCCCCTGGCGAGCGAGCATCCAGTTACCATTGCCGCGCACCGTGTTGATTTCGCCGTTATGAGCGATGAAGCGTTGGGGATGCGCTCGATCCCAACTCGGGAATGTATTCGTCGAGAATCGACTGTGCACCATCGCCAGATGCGAGGTGTAGTCGGGGTCCTGCAGGTCGTTGAAGAACGGCATGACTTGCTCAGAGGTCAACATCCCCTTGTAAATCAGAACCTTGGACGACAGCGAGCACATGTAGAACTGCAACGCCTGCGGCAATTTTCCTTCGCGCACCGCGTGACTGGCTCGTTTGCGGATCACGAACAACTGACGATCAAATGTTTCTTGATCGAGCCCAGCCTTGGCTGCCACGAATAGTTGCTCGAAGGCCGGCATGGCAGCGCGAGCGGACGGGCCGATGTCGGCTCCATCGGGATCGGTAGGCAGTGGACGCCAGCCGATCAGCGTCTGGCCTTGCTCCACGATCAACTTGTTGACCGCTTCTTTGGCGATCTGTCGTTGTTCTGGATTGGTCGGCAGGAACACGACGCCCACGCCGTATTCACCCTGCTTTGGCAGGGCGCATTTCAAGTCCTGCTGCACCACCTTCGCCAGGAAGTCGTGCGGAATCGCGGTGACAATGCCGGCACCATCACCGGTGTTCACTTCGCAGCCGCACGCCCCGCGATGCGCCATGTGCTTCAGCATTCGCAGGGCATCGTCGACGATCTGTCGCGATTTCTGCCCCTTGATGTGCGCGACGAAACCGACGCCACACGAATCATGTTCGTTGGCCGGATCGTACAGACCGTTGGCCTTGGGTGTTCCATCTGAGTGAAACAGTTCAGGTTGGCGAATGTAGAGCGGTTCGGTCATATCAGTCGTCTCTTTGTGCTGCGGCGCGTTTCCCGCGCAAGTAATCTTCAACGGGCATCTAATTCGGGATCGCAAACCCATGGACAGGGTTCGCCAGTTTGACGTTCGGGCCGAGAGCGCCGATTGTCGGATTCGTCAGGCAGTTTCGAGCCGTGGGGAGGACTCGATAGATTTGTAGGGTCTCGTTCTCATTTGGGCACGGAGGGAACAAGGGCTGCATCCGTGACTGAGATGGGACCGGCAGCATCGTGCGCATCGCCGGGTCGGGAGAACGTCTCCGGATCTTGGTGTAGAAGTTCCAACAACCGGCTGATCGCCGTCGTAAATGGCTTCGTTCTCTTGTAGACAATGTCGAGTCGACGAAACCAGGCGACATCTTCCAGTTCGAGGGCCACCAGCGCCCCGATTTCCAGTTCGCGGCGGACCGTGGTGATCGGCAGCAGTCCAACCCCTGATCCCACTTCGACCGCTCGCTTAATGTTTTCAATGTTGTCGAACGCATGCACGATATTGACCGAGACCTTCGCCTGCTTCAGCCACCGGTCAATCTCTTGCCGCATGCGTAGCTCTGACGTGAATCCAACCAGCGATTCGCCGTCCAACTCACCGACCCGCAGCGACTTCCGACTGGCCAGCCGGTGTTGCGGAGCGACGACCACGACAATCGGTTGGTCTTGCCAAGTTTCACAAATCAAATCCGGCCGACGGGGAGCGAAAGACATCAATCCGAGATCGACTTCTTCGTTGGCGACCCGGGCCAGGACTTCTTCAGGATGCAGGTACTGCAAATCTAAAGCGGCGTCTGGGTAAAGTCGCTCGAACTCCTTGACGTAGCAATCCATTTGCAGCAGTCCGACTGAATAAATCGAGGCCACCCGTACGGGACCGACGACTTTGTCGCGACGTTGCAGGATCCGATCTTCGAGTCGCCGATAAGAGTCGAGCAACTCGCGACATCCGTCGTAATATATTTTCCCTTCAGGAGTTAACTCCAGCGGACGAACAGCACGATTCAGCAGCTCGCATCCGAGCCGTTCTTCAAGGGCTTTCACGATTTCGCTGGCGGCTGGCTGCGACATGCCGTTCGCCTTCGCCGCTTTGGAGAAGCTCCCCAAGCTGGCGATTTCGCAGAAAAGCTCAAGATCGCGAAGGTTCATTTGAGTCGGATGTATCTGTTTGGGAGATAGAGTGTCTAGCACAGTATCGCAAAAATCGATGCGGGATCGTACTAACCGAACGGGCAAAAAGTCAACAACCCGATATGAAAAATGCATCTGGGCAAGCGGAAACTGCAGATTGAAACCAATCGCATCCACGCCCGCTGATGAATCAACTGCAGTGTGCGAGCAGTCGACGAAGAGAGGAAAATCAAAGAAACCACTTCGCACGACTCATTGTGTCTTTCCGAAGTAGCGAATTCGGCCGTCCGAAGGAGAGACACGACTGATGCGCAACTCAAGGCGGCTCAGAGACGACAACGCCTCATATGATTGCTTGCTCGATCGCGGCCGGCATGCTGTCGATCGGCAACCGACCGAGCCGGATGGCGGACTGGAACGCGGCGAAGTCTTGTTCGACCTGGTCGGCGTAGCCGACGGCATACTGAGCGATCGCCTCCTCAAAACCGGGGCCTGCCCCCAGATACCCGGCGATCGTCGGAGCTTCGCCCGCTTTGGAGTGAGATCGCGCCAGAACCTGACCGCACATGTTCGCGTAATAGCCCAGCAACTTGGGAGTGAAACCGGTCAGATCGGGCGAGAACTTCATATCGCGCAACTGGCGGACATAGAAATCTCGCCCATGTGCGTCGAGCGACCATCCCAGGAAGATGTCACTGGCCGACTGCAGCAGGCGTTGTCCGGCAATGACTCGTTCGCCATTGCTGGCCCAGCGTGGCGGACCTGCTAGTCCTTCCAGGACGGACGCCCGAGCTTGCTTGATTTGCAGAAACAATGGATCGTCATTGTCAGCCATGAACAACGCGATGTAGCAGCGGGTTCCTACAGAGCCTACGCCAACCACCTTGTGAGCAAAGTCCGTTAGCCGAAAGCGGTCGTACAATGTCTGGCGGTCGGCGGTCAATGTTTCGCGATAAGCCTTGAAGAAAGGTTCCAATTCACTCTGAAGATCCACTTCCGCGCCGTGGACATGAAACAAGAGTGGCGGTTGGTCAACAATCCGAAAGTGACCATCTTCTTCCGTGGTCAGCTTGTTAAAGACTCGCTCCGAGGTGTTGAGCGCAGCCTTCTCCATCGCTTTCGTCAGTCGCTTATGAAACTCTTCATCCTTCTCGAATTGCTCGAGTAACGCTTCGGAGGTGATTTGCGTGTACCAGACTTCCAGGGCACCCATGTTGGCGTACACGTTGATGTGCTCGCGATAGGCCGCGATGACCGCAGCCGCGGCGGCTATGCAGTCGGTCGATTCAAACTCCAGCCACCTGGCAGCGAGGGCGAAGCTGACCGCCAGGCGTTTCAGGTCCCATTCAAATGGAGCTGGAAAAGTCTCGTCGAAATCGTTGATGTCGAAGACCTGTCGTCGTTCGGGTGTGGCAAAACCACCGAAGTTCATCAGATGGCAATCGCCACAGCACTGGACCACGATGCCTGACGATGGCGTTCCTTTCAGATCGTAAGCCTGCAGGTTTGCCGTTCCACGAAAAAATGCAAAGGACGACTCCGACATCCGACCGAACCGAACCGGCAACAGATGTTCGACGCGATCCCCATTGGAGACTTCAATCAGCGCGACGGGATCGCGAGGTCCCTGTCCCAACACCACTTCTGCATGCGACGACCGCGTACAGTCTTTGCGCAGCGATTTACCCTGTTCAAATCGCGCTTCGCGACCAAAATAGTCGTTCGTTGAGAACTGAACGGGATAATCATTCATGAGTCAGTGTTTCGGCCGTAATCAAGTTCAGATCAGCAGTGGAGGCGACTGCGACAGACGAGGCAAATTCTATACCTCGACACATTTCCGATCTCCGTTCGCTCACCACGACAAGCAGCCGCCACAAGGCTTAAAACGGCTTCGGATCAACGCAAAACGATGGCGACAGTCGCAAATAAATCCCTTTTGGACACGCGGACCCAACGACACGTTCTCCTGAGTCCCCTGCTGAAGTTACGACGACGACAACCACGTCACGGACCGAAGCTGGACCAAAAAACATTCCGAAATCTAAATTTCAATAGCGCAACATCGGGCCAAAACCCCTACGATACACTGCATCACGATGGACTCGTACATCGAGTTCATGACGGAAATTTGGTTCGATGAAGGGTGACGCCATGGCAGTGAGTGATCGTAACTGGGGTGAATATTGCGTCGCGCTACGCAAGCAGATGTTCATGGCTGAGAAGTTCGAGACGACCGTGAAGATTGAAGAAATCCATGTCCAATCTGG
>CBIHQO010000068.1:0-13742 GCA_966211735.1 uncultured Schlesneria sp. | reverse complement strand
AGCGATGTACGTGGAGCCAACGAGATCCGGTGGTGGCGGATCGAAGTGATCGGCAATTCGCTTGAGTTGGTGCAAAACTCCGTCATGTGGACGATCGGTCGAGAATGATTGAGGGAGGTGATCGCCCATCGAAACAAGTACGCCGTGACTGTCGAGAGGATTGGGGGCTGCCAAAAGACTGACTATCGCACGTTCCAACTGTTCAACGCGCGCTTCGAGTGAATCAACAGCATTCGTCGACAAAATGTGTCGCAACGAGTCGTTATTCGACTCGCTTGCAGCACCCTCATTGTTTGTAGAATTGTTCATTGTGATCACCCATGCACACTGAAATCTCAGACGCTTTGCACCGCGTCGATGAACAAACCGCCTCGCAAACAAGTCCGCATATTGCGAGGCATTTTGCCGCCGATCGTCAGATCTCCGAGGATGCGTTTGCTGGATTGCAGTACCTAAGTAGAGCAGTCATCCTTTGGATGTCGTCTATAACCCACTGGGCGGTATAGCCGTGATCGGCCACCGCATGGGCTGCTCGAAGGACGGCGGCAGCGTACATATAGGGTGTGCCGATGTTCAGGCGCAGTGCCTCGCAGACTTCGGGAGGCAACTCCTCGGTATCCTCCGCCAGATCTTGGAGGATCTCCTCAACCTCGGACGGCGCATAGAGGCCCCCACGCACCCACTCGCAAAACTGCGTCTGAACGTCGTCGGTTACGTTGCTTTCGAAATTCGGCATGACAAAATACTCCTGCAACAAGATTGCTGAACCACAGACAGGTGTCGCCCAACACGGGAGGCACTGCCGCTGTGCAGGAATCCTTGCAGGAATTGTCTCACCGCAATATGGCTTGAATCTGGAACACGTGTGCCACGACGATAAATCGTCACGCTGTCGCCATTCCGCCTTGGTCGTTCGAATCCGCTGACAATGCCAATGGCAATGGAAGCGGTGATCAATATGCCAATGTGGTGACAACGTCACATGTGGTATGGAAGGCATTATCACCAGTCACGTTGGGTCGACTCGTCAGCCAACTGCCGCTGGAGTCATCGCTTGAGGATGATGAAGTTGGTTGATGATTCGCGCACCAATTCACATCAAGAGTTATTCTTCGACGAGTTGAAGGCCGGTCTCGCCTTCTCGCGGCGGCCTCGTTTGGATGACCTTGTCTATTGGGCCACTTCGGACCTGACCGAAAGGGCTGGCAATGGATTCAGGAGGTAAAAATAAGTCTGTTGGCAGTCTGTACCCTCTTCGCTCAGATTCGATTGGAATCCTATGAGTCTCAATCAACTTATTGATGTACCGATCCAATCGCTTTTCTTCTGCGAGTAAGGGCGAGTTTTCTTGCATGTCCTTTCGTGTTCGCCAATCACCACGAGCTTCCATAAGCTTGTGCAAAATTAACGCAGGGACAGCGTCAACTAGGGTGGTCTTGCCGTCAAATGTGATGGCCGAAGAATCGGGATCTAGATGGACTTCCAATCTGGGTCGAAAGCCGAGAATGCCCCCAGACGCGACATCAGCAATTTTTCTGACGAAGCGAACAGCCCATGTTTGAACGTCGAAAAAGACTGCACCGTCCAACTCAATTTTGATGATGGAGGCCGCACGCGACTCTATTTTGGCGGTCTGTTCCGTAAGGGATGCGATCGCTGTTGGCACGTCCTCTGTGAACGTGAGACTCGGTATGGTGGTTCGTCCGAGCAACGAAATGAACTTGAAAATCCACTTTCGAAACTTGTCTACACCTTCAAGATTGCCCCACCATCGGACGCATGACTGATCATTCGAAGATGGCTCCAACCATGGGGATGGCTGGATCGGTGCAGACATCTCTACATGGCTTAATACTTCCCGACATTGATCCAACATCTTCCACGACGGCTTGCGACCCGCTTTTACGCGAACGAAAACACCGAAGCCAAAGTGATTCTGGTGCAAGTCGTCAATTTCCTCCAACTCCAGAAGCAGGAGCGATAGGCGTTGGCGCGTATTCAGGTCCATTCAGGTTAGCTTTCCGTGCGATTCGTCAATCGAGCAAGTGACTGCTTCAAGTCAGTTTACGCATTCTGCACATGTGTTCCAAATTCAAGCCACGGGCTCGAGACAGCTTTCCGCGAAGATCGAGCATTGCTTCCTCGTTGAGTTCGCCGCTTGGCGATGTTGCAGACAGAATGTCCGAATCGTGGAATACGTGTTCCACAAATGAGCCATATTCACTGGGCAACGCTCATTCGAAGATCCCCGTATCCAAGCAGTCGCGGAAATCTGAAACCCATTGGCGAGATCTTGTTAACTCCAAACTCCAGTATCAACTGGTGAACTCCAACATCAGCCGAGCGACTTGAGTCGCCGCGGATAGATCGATGCGGAAAGGCGGAATGCCGTCGAGATCTACTTCACGTTGCTCGGTCGTGTCGGACAAGTGCCAGAGTCGGGGCGAGGGACTGGGAAGTAATAGGCGGTTCTCTGTCGGAGACTTGCCGAGTCGAAAAAGGACGACAGCGTGAGAGCTTAATGCAGTTGAGTCGTTCACAACGTTTGCAACAGAAATCAGCAGGGAAACGATGTCCTGTCGGAATAGCGCTGGATTGTTTTGTGTTGGATGGCCAGACCCAGTTCTCATTTGCTTCGTTCTCAATTGTGGTCGTGATTCAGAAATTTCTTGTCGTGATCACGGGAAAAATGAATCGCTCCGCATAGATACCTGCGGAGGTGCAGATGACACGACTTTTTTCAACGGGCGACGTGGCCCACTTGCTTTCAATTCCTCAGCACAAACTGCTGTACGCAATCGAGCAACAGGCGACTTCGGATTCATCACTTCGGGTCGGCGGAAAACGCATTTTTACAGAGGACGACGTTCGGCGACTTGCTACCCACTTCCAAATCCAAATCGAAGTTGAAGGCAGCCAGAACTGCAAGGAGCAAGGGGGAGTGAAATGAAATTCAAGCAGAAGACAATGAGGCAAAGTCAATTGGGCGAGCTTTTCGGTGCAAGTAGCCACGACATCGGCAGGTGGTTGATTGAAGTTGGACTTCGCGATCCAAAGACAAAAAAACCAAGTTGGGACGCATACCACTGTGGCTTTTGCACACAGGCACCCTGTGGACTCGGCTTCAGCAATCTGGAATGGGTCAGTGATGTCACCGTCGCCAAGCTTCGAGAAGCTGGGCACGACCTTCTTTCAACGCCGCCTGAATCATTGGTTGAGATGCCGTTTATCAATGGACCTTTTTGCCTGAGTGGCCGTGAAGTTGTTAACGCCGATGGCACGCTCGCCGCAAGAACTACCAGCGCCGACAACGCAGACTTCCTGCTGCGGCTGCTAAACACTGCCTACAAAGCGGGAGTTGTTAAGGCTCCTGCTTCAGCTTGTTAACGCGGTTCCTGCGGTTGTTAACCGCATCTGAGACAGAGAAAGCGATCAAATGCCGACCGATCCTTCAAGCGATGCTTCAGTCGTGAAATTGCCTGAGCGGCTTGCCGAGATGTATCCTGACGAGATCTCCTTTTTCAAAAGAGTTTTCGTGTGGAGCGGGTGTACCAAAGGATTTTACACGCGCTGCAATTACGAGGCGTTTTGCAAACCCGATGGAACATGGATTCCAAAATGGAGTCCTTATTACAAGCACGGGGAATGGCAGCACCTGTACCCAGCGCTGGTTGATCTACTCGTCGAAAAGCACCTCGATTTAGAACGATTGCAGCAGACTTGCAGTTCCGCACACCGATTGGCTCCAGCCCACTGGGAGACGGCATTTTGGTTTGGGACTATGGCTGGGCCAAAGACTTACTACCACGCGATCGACCTCGATTCGCATGATGTCGTCGGCTGGACTTCAGTGCCGAGTCTGTGGCGCGAGAGCCGCATGGAGTGGATCAGTCCGTGGGACAGGCGCAAGCTGCCAGTTGTGCGTCCAAGTTTGCGTTTTTTCATGAATGCCAAACTCATTCACGACAACTTCGGCAACCGGATCTGGTCATTTTCAAGTGGAAATCTTGGATTGGCCATCTGGCGAATGTACGACGACCCGCAACTGACGAGCCACATCTACGACCAGCAATCGAAGCGATTGGCGCTGGCGAAACTGAACCTTGAACATTATCCGCAGCCGTCGACCAGAGTGGGATCACTGGGGAGGTGTCACCGCAGGCCCTGTGGGATGGACACGGGGGTAATTGTCGAAGATCAAGTAATCACTGACCCGATTGAACAGATTCGCGCATTCAAGAATCCGCCCAAGACACCATCGTTCAGCAGGATTCTTGAAGCATATTGCCTGCAACTCGACCAGATGTATGACCGGTTTCTGGAAGGCGGGAGTGGTCTCTCACACAAGTCATTGTCGTTATCCGAACGAGAAGCGATTGTGGCTGATTGTCGAAATCATATTCAGATGATCAAGAAGTGGGCTGACACTGGTTGTCCAATTGACCACGACATCTTGGGTCCGATGACGGAACCAGACGACTGGTCCGAAGTGGATTGTCTGCATGAAGGGCCAGTTCCTGTTTTGTACTCAAATACCGAGTCCACAACCCATTGTTCGTCGCATGAAAATAATCTTGGAACTGGAAGTTCGCCTCCCCGTATGTTTGCGTCAGTTGATTTGAGACGGATCGCCCAAGCTGGCAAGTGGATTCAGTTCGTGGAGTTTCTGATCGCAAATGGAATTCCTAATGAAGATCAGTTCTTTGAAGTGGTCTCCACTTTGGCAAAGTGGTTCGGCTTCGTTGAACTTCATGGTCGCGATCGATCTCGGATCAAGACTGTTCTACGCCAGTTTGTCGTGACAAAGCACAATGGAATGATTTCGCGGCTTCAGGATGGAAGCGCTGAGGAAGTCTTTCAACAGGTTGATCGAATTGTGGAGTACGTGTTGGACGCGGAAGACGATCATGGACTTTCGATCTTCGAAAACATTCGCAACAACCGCAATTCGGGGAAGTACGCTCGGGTCTACCAGTTTGAGCCGGTGATCATGGGAAATGATGAAAAGTGTGAGGATTCTGGTCTTCCTCTTCATCACTCTTCTTTTCCCCCGTCCTATTTAATATGCGGGGCACTAACTCCTGTTTCAAACGAAGAAAGCAACGACAAAGAGAATTGGGAATACGAGCCCGATTTGACGCCATTGCCTGAATCCGTAATCCAGCGAATCCGCCAAGACTTTGCCAATGCCAAGGTTCAAATTCGCATCAATAAGACGACCCAGCGTTATCCAACAATCGACTCAATCACGAGATTCTTTAACTTTCTGTTTTGTGGCCGAAAGGTGGGAGTTCGTCGTGTCGGACGACAGCTTCTGGAACAAATGGGATTTCCGTCCAACACGAAAAAGAAACAACGAATCCTGAAGGTCCTTCAGCGTTCAGAATTGATAACCAAGGGGGGTTACCGATCAATGACCGCATCTCGACAGTGGACTCTCGACCAGTGGGTGATCGCTGAGATGTCTACGTCTCGAAAATCAGATCACAAACTCAATCAGGTCGCTGCCGAAGTAGTTGCATGCCCTCTTGAAGGCACCCAGAAGCCCCTGAATCAAATCGATTCAGGAAAGATGACTGAAGGGACGTGTTGAGGGTCTGGATTTAATCTGCGCAATCGTGGCGATGTTTGGAGCAAGCGAAGGAGTTCGTCGAAATGAGTGTCAAAGTCGTTCACAATTCCAACGAAGGCTTTTTTGATTTGAAGGGAAGAGTCGGGGCCGCGAGACGTGCTCTGCAACAAGTGTTCAACATTCCAGCCGACGCAACAGCATTTGTTGGCGGTGTGGCTGTTGGCGAGGATCAAATGCTCGTTGACGGCGATATCCTTGAATTTGTTCGTCAGTATGGCTTCAAGGGACTCGGTGGTTTGCTGACACCCGATGACCTCCGGGGTCGGTGGCAGATCAATTGCGATCAATACGTGGAACTGTGCAACCTCGGTCTCCCATTGATTAAATTTCGAGATGGGGATGTCCGGCATCCGGAAGCTGCGGTGGATGAATTCTTCCAACGATTGTTGATCGGCCCCCATGTGGCGTGTGTACCTAAGGGTGGGGCAATTGAAGGGGAGTCCAATCCGCAACGACGAAGCATACTTGACAACAATGAGGCGGATGCGATCGTGAAAGCGCACCTCAAGAAGCGACCCAATGCGACCATTCGCGAGATTTCCGCTGCGACGAACATCTCGCAGGGAAGGATTGCTAAGCTTGATGCTTGGCGTCGAATCATGAATGAGCGCAACGCCACACGTCCAGCGCCGAAGAGATCGGAACGCCCGCTCACCCCCAAAATGTTGACATCAATCGGAACTCGCAACAATCCCAACGCACACCGAATCTCCGACGATGAAGTATTTCGAATGATGATTGAAGCTGCTGAGCCTGACGAGAGGGCGGAACTCCACAGCAGAAGTCCATCAGAACGCGCATCACTCATCGAAGCGGCACGGCAGCACTATGCCGACAGGCTCGATGCGGACAAATGACTTCGCTCATGAACGTTCACGTCGATTCGTGAACGCAACTCCCCAACAGCCCCGGCAAAACCGGGGCTTTTTCATTTTTCCTCGTGAACGCCTGACATAGCTGTGGTGGCCGTTCAACGGAGTACGGCACCTTTTAAAACTCTTGAGCGGCGGCAGAAGGAAGTGCTGCTGCTATAGATGCAAGGATGCTGAATCATGTCGAACGGGGTGATCGTAGAAACGGGCTTTGAAACCCGAGATTTCACACAAATTGTGGATCGCAAGACTTCAAAGACACGGTGCCTCGTAGCCTGCGACGAATCGCAGTACGAGGCCGTACAGGACGATGTCGCTCTGATAGCGAAATGGGCTGAAGAAGCAAAGACGCAGGCTGCACATTCGGAAAAGTGGTGGGCGGCAATGTCTCGCCGGGATGATTTCCGGCGCCGCTTTCCGAAGGCGAGCGAAGAAGTGGCTGAAGCTATCTGCAACGGAACTCTTAAAGCGTATGAAGAGGATTCTTGGTTGCCGATGAATTTGTTGACTCAATTGGAAATCGATCGACTTTCCGTCAAGCAATTTGTGTTTAGCCGACATGTGCTGCTCCACGACAAGGGGGCAACTGTCATTAACCTGTACTGGGCGATCGTGGCTCCTAACGCCGAACTCGCCAAAGCAATCGACTCAACACCAAAACAACGACTGCGCTTCCTGAAGCGAATCGTTGGCCTCCGCGATCAACAAACGCGTGAGCGGTTGGCTGACATCTGAAACGTCAGGCGTTGCCTCGTTTCAAATCAAAAGCAGATATCAGTGAGGTTCGCGGATGTCTGAGAAAACTTCGTGCTCTCACCGAAAAACGGGAGTTGGAAAGCCTCAGTGTAAGCCTTTGATCTCATGAGTCATGGCAGGGCGAACCCTCTGCAACCGCCATAGATGATAAACCAACAACTCGAAAGGAATCGAGAATGACCACGATAACTTCAAACGCAAGTGGAAGGCAACAACGAAGTGACGCCGCCACAAAGTCGACACCGCAAATCAGCGTAGGAGCCACCTACCACGGTTCCGACGGCGCAATGACACGACGACTTATGACGCTGCTGAAGAAGAAAGGCTCGCTTGGTGACATTGCGGCTCAACTCTTTCGTGCTCAAAAGGCTTCGAGTCGAGCCAAGCAATACCGCGGCGGAATCCACCGACGTTCTGGAGGATTCGATTCATTTCGCGATCTCGCCTACGAAAAGAAAGAAGAGTCCCTTTGCAGTTTGAGCGACTTACTTGAACAAGAATCCGCTGGATTGGATTGGGGCTGGCAAACCGATCCAAAGCAAACACACGCGAAATGGGTTCTTTACGTTGAATTGCCAAACGGTCAATGCAGCTTTCATTCGCCCTCACGTTTTTCTGGCCCCGACTTCGAGGGGAAGTGGGATCAGAAACATCTGAGCGAACAGAGAATTATTGAGTTTTGCGAGTCGGTGTTGGCACAACCAGAGACGGTGTCTCCCGTCGACGCACTAGCGGAAAGTACGGTTATGGCCATCACATCGTGAATAATTGTGAGGCGTTTCTTGTGGTGCGTCAGATCACACATCTGATGCACCACAGACGCTGATCGGCAATGTGAAGCGAACAGACGCCGTTGCTGGCCTGCACTTGGCGGGGATGAACTACGAACGTGTCTCGTGATTGTGACTGAATTCTGCGGCGGCAACGGAATGGAGTATACCGCTGCACCAATTGAAACCATGAACCGAAAACTCGAAAGGAATCGAGCAATGACAGATCTATCGTCCCATGACGCAATGACCCAGAGTGCCGAACTCATTCTGCATTGGAGTCAAGAAGTGAACAATGCGGAACTGAGTGAAGAAGACCGTTGTACTTCCGCCGATCTTTTGGATTTCGAGATCGAGAGCCTGCAACGAGCGATCAACGAATGGAGTCTCTACTGGGTGTTGCCGATCTTAAAAACGGTCGAGGAACAATGGATTGCTCAACACCAGTGTCCCGTGCCTTCTGGTGGATTTGGCGACATCCTGACCTACGAGACTGAGTTTGGTGATTTCAGGCCACTGCGCCATACACTTTCGTGGCGATACACCGAAGCCGTCGCTGAATTATCGCCGCGCGTTGGCCAAGAGATTCGATCTCTGGCTCTTGATATCAAGAGAAGTGGTTGCAGCCTTTGGTCACTTAACAATCTGGTCGAAGCATTGATCGGACGACCGTTGGTGACTTCGCCGAGAGTCGAGGACGAATCAGCTTCGGCTGAAGCGTCTTCAGTTGATTGGCAGAAGGAAGGTTTCTGATCACCATTCGCTCCGAAAAACACTGGTCGTCACGGTAATGGAATCACGTGACGATAACAGGTTTCCATATTCAACATCAAATCGAAAGGAAGCGATCATGTCAGATAAGAATGAAGAATGCCCAGAAGAACGAAGCGATCTGAAAGGGTAGGATGGAAGTGTCGACTTACTCGAAAATCAAAGCAATATGCGAAAAGTACATGAGGACGCGATCTATCCTGACAGCTTATATTGCAAACGACCATTAGAATGGTACGTGGGTCGCCATATCAAAATGGCATTCCAGTCCGCCCGATCGACCGTCGAGCACATGTGGGTCGCCGTCAACCGTATTGATGGAGATCATCTGATCGGAACACTGGACAATGATCCGTTTCACGTCGAGACCCTTCAACACGGCGACATCGTGAAATTGAGTCGCACTCAGATTGAAGCTGTCGATTTGACGCTGGCCGAGTGGATGGAAGAAGTAGATGGTCTTCGTGCTGAAGGCGAGTACTACAATCGCTGGCTCGGTTACCCATCGAGAAAGAATGGCTTCGACGATGCGTATGATGAACGGCTGACTCCTCGACAGGCGTTGCGGCGCTGGCGGGATCACGTCCCGGACAACGCAATTTCGACAAGTTGATTATTGGCATATCGACAGCATTCCCGGCTCTGATCACTGGGCTCAGCGGCCATTGAACCGCTGAAGCAATGACGCCACGATTGTCGTGGGTGTAAACGTTCGGCTGAAGACCTGCCTGTTGCAAGGAATTTGATCATCGAAGAACCGAATTCAGATTCCGCCGACCGATTCACACTCAGGGCGGGAAACTGGTACGCCACTGAATTTATTGGCGATGAGTTTGGCGGCGAGCTTCGTAACTACTCCCCCATCCGAGTTGATCGAGTTATTCCGTTGAGCACAGGTAAGCGGCGGTTCCAGCTTCATTTTTACCATGCCAACTACCCGGACGGCGTCTGCGATAAGGTTTACACGCTGGAAACCATTGAACGCGGGAAATCATTCATGCTGGCTCGAAGTACTGAAGATGATCCGGCACGGCTGCTATTGATTTACGAAATGTCGTGGGACTGGCTGCGGACACACTTTTCAGTTTCCCGGCCTGACGATGAACTGGATGTACAGGAGTGGCTCGTGAGGAATATGTAGACAGGTTACTCATCCACGACTTCGAGGGCCGCGAAAAGTGCGTCCGGTTTCGCACAATCTATGTGATCAATCTTTATTCGAAGTCCACTGGGTAGTTTGTCAAAAACCATGTAACCCATTGGCGGCTCTACGTTGCCAATTCCATCAAGATTTTCGTGTGCAGCAGTCAGCCAGTCACTGATGATTTTGCCAAGGGCTTGATCACGCACTGTGCATTCGGGAACACACCCGGTGACCGCACAAAGAACGGCGTCGAATTCATCATCGTTTAACCCGAATCCCTCGTCAGCGCTGAAACTGAGGTAGTTCGCCAACGTGGCCAAACCAGCGTTCTTTCGGTCTTGTTTCTGGCGTGTATCGGCATTCTTCGAGGTGCTTGGCTGCCCATGCCACTTTCCATCCGAGCATACGATCTCTCCCCCTTTGTACTTCGATTCAGTCCATTCATTCGAGGCACAGATCAATTGAATGGTCGCTGCGGGGTAGGTCTCAAAAAGGGTTGTCCCGAGTTTTGCACCGCTTGCTTCACCGGTAATTTGTCCCACAATGTGCGCCGCACGGGCCACAGCAAATCCCAGATTGCTGCCTAGCGGTTCGAGTGCGCTGAAGACATGGTCAACTGGCCGTTTTACAAGTTGCCAATAGTATTGGACACGTTCGTCAAACGAGTGATCTGCGATTCGCCCGAGCAACTGAAGGTCAATTGGCACGTCGATGATCGTGTTGCCGATTTTGGCGAACCTATCCAGCATCTCGGTCTCGATCTCCACTGTTTGGTGAATCGATGAGATGATCTTGTGACGTGGCCGACAAATGAATGGAGCGCGAAGCACGGTTGCAGTGATCGTTTCGCCGCGCCTCTTGGCTCGACAAAGCCCGCTACCGCTGTCGCCATAGCCTGCCAAGTCCCAACCAAGGCATGGCTTCATTGTGTCCGCTCCTGAATGCTGTAAATGTGGAACTAGCGAATTGCCGCTGCTGGACTCAGCCAACTGTTTCCTCGGCAATTGGCTTGTTTGTGCCACCGACGCGATACTGTTCGAATTGGTCTCCAACCGGCGTTGGCATCATCAGCGACCAAGAAGTTCTGCGTCTGTCTTCGTCGTCATCCTTGTTGCGTGCAATGTGCGACATTGAAACGCCCCATCGGGGGCTGCGCATATGAAGACCCTTTGATGACACCGTGTTGATACCACCAATCAAATACCTGTCGAGGAACTTCGGCCAGACTACCAATTTGACTTTCTGTCCGGTGGTCAAAACTGAACGCAGGGCTTTGGATGTATGTTGAACGACGTTTTCCAACTCAGTCGGCCCGTCCACTGGGGCACAAGTGTGGATCTCGATCTCAGGCTCTTTCCATCCATCCGGTCTTCGAAATGCTGACTGAATCAGCGTGCGGGCAAACTCGGTTTCGTCATTGTCGCGATTCTGAATATACGGCGAAATCAATAGGACGAAGTCGGAGTGCAGCAGGATCGTCCGAACACTCTTGACCTGTTCATTGATTCTCAAAAGTGGCGACGATTGGGCGGCAATCCCTTCCCAAAATCCGGCTCCCGCAACTTCCGACAAACACCGCACGTTGCGATTTCGTTTCGACAATTCATCACGAACTGAACTGCAAGCGACTATACGGTCAATCATTTCAACTGAATTAGACTTGAGTGCCTCCAGTGCCCAAGAAATACTTTCGTCACCGGGCCATTCACCGTGCTGTGGTCGCGTGACCAGAACCTTTTCGAATTGGGTCAAAAGGGCCTGACATAGTTCCTTTCCCTCTCGATCCTGCATTGCATTTACAATTCCACGAGTGACATGTTCCCAAGCGCCGCCGAAGAGATTTGAAATGACGACTGCGCTCGCGCTGGTTCGAGGAAACATCGAACTTCCAAGTTCATGTAGACACTTTTTCCAAACGTTTGGATCATCATGGGCATGTTCATCAAAGATCGACGGCGTCAACGCAAACTCACTGAGCATCGTTGAACCTTTCGTAGAAGTCGATTTCGAAGAAGTCGTCTGGCCACGGCGTCACGAAGTGACCTTCGGCATCAACTTCGAGTTTGCGGATCTTCGACTGCCCATTCTCTTGAGAAACGTGGTAGATCACGATGTCGTCACTGGATATATCGAACCCGGACGGCACGCACTTCTTGGTCGTCTCCCTGACTCGCCGCAAAAGACGTAGAATCAGGTGCTCGCTGTGAGTTTCCACAATCACGCGATTCGGAGTGTCGTGATCCTCTTGCTCGGTGACGCAGTGAATGAACAAGTCGGCGAGCTTTACCTGCAATCTTGGATGCAAATGCAATTCGGGTTGTGAGATTGCGATCATCAAGTGTTGCCGAGTCATTAAGGAAACAACGACAGGGATGATTTGGGAAACGCCTGTGCCAACTTGTGAAGGTGACAGGAGCGCAAGAGTCTCGGACAATCCACCATACTTCGTGCCGATTGGGCGAAGGCAGATTTCACGATGGCTTGAGGATTGAAGCAAAGCCAGACGCATGGCCAACTGATTTGGATCGGTCTCCTTGAGGTTCCAAAGGGCCGGAACTTCATCAAGTGGGATCATGGCTCGTCGAATAATTTCGATGCCAGTATCTAAGTTTTCCGGCCCAAGCCAATCGTTGATATCAATGAGTACATCATCCGCGAGGAACCCCAGTTGATCCCACGCGGCCAATCCTCTCAACCAGTCTTCGCGTGTCGGGTGTGGCTCTGGCCGAAAGTGCCGAGACGGAATCTCTCTCAATGGACCGATTCGTCGATATCGACCCAACTCATCCTCAATTGCCCGAAGAGTCGCAGAAACAGCGAGATTAAGACTCACGGCCAGTGGTCCATCGTCCAAATCATCGCAAAAGCCAACGAGAATCGGCGGTTCATTATCAAGTGGTATGATCTGCGGCGACCATACATGGAAGGTTCGTTCTCCCATGCGTGTGATTGCATCGTTCAAAACTGGATGGTCCGTATCAACGCGCCATTCGATCTTCTCCATCGAATCAGTCCTATCACCGTTCCTTTCAAGTTGCAAAAGCACTCGATCATTGATTCCGATCGACAGGCGTGTAATTTGAGTGATGGCTGACAGCGACCCATCATACCGGCCAAACGCCTCGCCAAACGTAAGTTCGAGCGAGAGGCTTGTTGCGTCATCGCCCCCAAGGCTGCATGACGCCATGTCCGGGACTTTACAGTTGGCCAGATCAGGTGTTTCCGAGTCAAAGCCGTTCTCATAAACTACCACATCACCAAAGTAATCAAACCAGCTTTCCTCCGAGGCAATCTTTACTCCAAGCGTGATTGACCCCGCCAACTGTCCGAAAGTCGCATCACGTACAGCACCAACCCGCTCTTCGATTCGGCGCGTCAGCGATTTTCCCCTTCGGTGATGACGGTCAAGAAGAAGTTGCTCAATGAGTTCCAACGCCTCCACAATCGTGCTTTTGCCAGCACCGTTGGCCCCGAATAACAAGGTGATCGGTCGAAGTTCGATTTCTACTCGTTCGCGAATACTTTTGAAGTTTTCGATGACGATTCCGGTGATCACGGCAATGTTCCTGTCGATAGGGGACTGGTTTTAGTCCCGTTTATTCTTCTCTACCGTTCGCGTTTTCATCGAAAAGCGGTCAGTTTCTTCCAGAAAAAGACGTAACTGATCCTTGCTGAGTTCAGACCGCAACTCATGTATTTTCAACTTGTTCGGGTATCTTTCGATGCGGCGAGGATCAAAATACGAAATGTTGTCTGCACCCTTGAGCTTCCCAAGCGCGATCACATGCGGTGACTCG
>CBIHQO010000067.1:0-13982 GCA_966211735.1 uncultured Schlesneria sp. | reverse complement strand
CGATGGGCCAAAACTATGCGATCGCCATGACATCATGGAAAGAAGCATTCGCAATTCGAGTCGGCTGGGACAAAGATGACCCATGGAACGAACTCATTTGGGACACCCGTGATTTCGACGCTTGGGGCTATGTCGATAATCCCCAGTCCTCGAATTATCGATTCAATCGACCAATTCCAGACGGCAGCGGTTGCTTCGTCACCTGGTATTTGATGGGTGATGGAGCTGGTGTTGGCCTCAGTCCGTCTCATCAACGCTCTTATTGCAGAATGGTATTCGCGATCATCCCATACTGGTCAGTCACTCTTCCGCTGACCCTGCTCTCTGCTTACCTGATCCTGTGGAAGCCGCGGAGGCGGGAATCACGATCAACTCAAAACTAGGACAGTCCCGAAATTCCGAAAGGAACAACAAAGCTTCAACAGCCTTACGGGTTTTAGAAGTATTTTGATCCTTGGAAGCGATTCGACGTTAAGTGGTGGGATTGGGCGGGATTTCATTTCGCGCGAGGGGAGCCTGAATCATTGGCGAGTTCTTCTCTGGTCGGCGACGGAAAGTCGGCTGCGTTCTGCTGGCGATGTCACTGGCGATGACGGGCATGTGGATTCGCAGCGCGTATGTCAAAGATGTTTTTGTTCCGCCCCAATGGACTGGCCTCGATGCTTCGTTGCTCTCACTTGAGCATTCGATCGCTTACCAGCATTTCGACACCGCCACTTCGCCGTCAGAGCGTTTGTGGGTTTCATTCTCGATTGACGGTTCCGAAATCAACGCTCCTGGCCACAACTGGCAATGGAGGTACAACGGGTTCGGGCGCATTTCAAACCCGAGTGGGACTTGTCTTGTCGTCCCGTACTGGTCCCTCACCGTTCCGATCCTCCTTCTCGCAGCCCGCCTGATTCTTTGGAAGCCACGAGCGGGTGTCCGATGATTGATGCGAAACGACTGATTCGGAAATATCCCCATCTCGCGCTCGGCTGTTGTGGCATTTGCTTCTTCGTCGTGCCGATCATCGTTGCTGGAAATCTAAAACTGGTTGATGAATACTTCCAGTGGCTTCCGCCTCGCTTGGCGATGCTCACGTTCTTGGTTGCTCACATCATCGCCGTAGTAATAGGGGCAGTCCTGGTGGGTGCTGCCATTCTCTGGGGATTGCATCGTCGGCGATCAATAATTTAGTCTCGCGATTGCCATAGAAGAGGGTGGGGTCGCCATCAACACAAGTCGAGGCAGAACCCAATGAGCGAAGCTCGCAAACGAATATCCAAAGATCGCTACTTCATGCTTAGCGTCTATGGGCTCTGTCTGATGATCACGCCGCTTGTGCTGGTGACGATCATCGAGAACCTGTTGTTATTGATCCAACCCGGTGGATCCAGTGCCTTGATGGACCATGCGGCGTGGGGGTTGAGGAAGGCTTGCCGTGCGTTCTTTGAGAACCAGCCTGTTACGATCGGCATCGGAATTGTGCTGCCGACGATTGGCGCAGGGATGGTCGCAGTGGCTTGGTTCTTGATGGCTCGTCGCCGCTACGTCAGTTGGTCTGCCCGAAAATCCTCGATATCAGGTTGAATCTGTATTGGCCACGCGGCATGCGAAGTTGTTCGCACAGCGACTTCGCCCAAGGTCTTGGCGACCTCCGCTACTGGAACGCAAGGTTGGCTCGCGGAAGGTCTATCAAAAACAGACGCATCATGCCTCTGAAGAGACATGATGCGTTGATGTTGTCACTTTTCGCTAACGAAGGTTACTGAGCAGGTCGTTGGGGTCGGTTGCCACCGCGTCCGCCACCTTGTCCGCCGCCAGGA
Source organism: uncultured Schlesneria sp. (assembly GCA_966211735.1). Classification (GTDB taxonomy): domain Bacteria; phylum Planctomycetota; class Planctomycetia; order Planctomycetales; family Planctomycetaceae; genus Schlesneria. Next base: position 12,174 of record CBIHQO010000067.1, on the reverse strand, counting down.
CCACCTGGGCCGCGCCGCAGTTGGGCGACGTCGAATTCCTTGCCCTTGAGCTTGGCAAATGCAGCCGTCTGGTCAGCTGTCAGAACAGCGGCCAGATCTTTGTCGCGGGTCTGGTTCAACTCGCGGATCTTCTCGCCATTTCCACCACCAGCACCTCCGCCTCCTCCGCCAGCACCAAACAGTTCACGAGTCTTTTCGCCCGCTTCTTTGTTGATCGAGGCGATCTTGTCTTGCTGGTCTTGAGTCAGCTTGAGAGCCTTCACGACGTCTGGATCGGCATAAGCTTGTGAGCCAGCGGCCTGCACGGTGATCTGGTCCAGTCGTTCGACTTGCTTGGCGTCGAGAACAGCCGCCAGGTTTGGCTTGTATTTTTCAGTGACGGCTTTGCTGATCTCGGCCTGCTTGGCCATCAACTCGGTCATTTTCGCGCGGCGTTCGCTTTCGGGAAGATCGCGCAAGCCAGCGAAACCGTCGCCGCTGGGTCGCAATTCGGCGCGAGCTTCTTCACCGAGAGTCTTGACCTTGGCAATTTGATCGTCCGTCAGGGACAATTCCTTCTGGACGGCTTCGTTTCCAACTAATGTCACTGCTGACGGTCGACCACCCATCCCGAAACCACCACCTCGACCGCCGCGACCACCAGCGCCGCCGGGTTGCGCGAACGCACTCGAGGCCATCAATGCTGCCATTCCCAATGCTGCCAGACCTGTCCATGCCCCCAAACGCATCATTCCACCCCTTTTTGAAAATAAGGAAGGACGAAATCAGTCGTCGCACCCGCAACGCTCCGCCCCGCAACCAACACCGCGATCGCCTAGTCGAGTCGAGTCGGCCCTGTGGCTCAATCTTTTGGAGAGAGCATTTTCAGCCACGATGCGTCCGCATCAAAGATGTCATCTGACTTCCCTGGAGACTCTCTGCGCTCCCATTCAGAAGGAGCACGAGCATACGAAGGCAAACCTTAATGACAGATGAAGTTGTGCCGAGACATTGACGACGTTCGCTAAGATTCGCGAGTTGGAATTCGATGTGACGTGGCCGACCGCAAGGCGACTTGGGCCGCAGGGCGACCCGTCCACTTTCGTCAATCACCAAGGTTTCACAAAATGATCGCAGAAGGACCGAAGGATATGCGAGTTTTGATTGTCGAGGATGAACCGGATCTACAGCGAGTTGTCTGGACTTGCCTGCAGGAAGAAGGGTACGTCGTCGATGCCGCCAGCGATGGGGAAGAAGGACTGTATAAGGCCGCGAACTGGGACTATGACGTGATTGTGCTGGATGTCATGTTGCCCAAACTCGACGGGTGGCAGGTGCTGGCCCGGCTGCGCAAACTGAAGGCGACACCGGTATTGATGCTGACCGCGCGCGACACCGTCCACGACCGGGTCAAAGGCCTCGACGCGGGTGCTGACGACTATCTGGTCAAACCATTTCAACTGGCGGAACTGCTGGCTCGGCTGCGAGCGCTCATCCGCCGGGCGGCAGGCCAGTCCCAGCCGGTCATCGAAATCGGCGACACCCACATCGACACCGTCTCTCGTACGGTCACCCGAATTGGGTCGCTGATCCCGCTGACCGCCATGGAGTATTCGCTGGTCGAACTGCTGGCGCTGCATCGCGGAAAACTGGTCACGCGATCGATGATTTATGACAAGCTGTACGACGAAGATGATGATACACTTTCGAATCTTGTCGACGTTCACGTCTCGAATATTCGCCGCAAACTTGGTCACGAGTTCATCACCACCCGTCGCGGTCAGGGGTATATGATAAATGATTAAGTCGCTTCGCTGGCGCCTGCAGTTGTGGCACGCGCTGCTGCTGACGACCGTGCTGATCATTTTCGGCGGGGTCGTGTATGCATTGCAGTGGCAAACCCGGCTGCAGCAGGCCGACGCGGAACTCGATCGAGTCGCGTCGGTACTGACATCGCGCCTGCGAGGCTTATTTCCAGTCCCACGATCCCCGAGCCCTGGACCATGGCGCCCCCCCAACCGCGGGCCGGGATCTTCGCGCCCGCCCGAACCGACTGAAGATCGCGGAAGTCCGTTGATTGCCGACGCGCTGTTGCCGGCGAACGTTCCGCTGTCGGTACCGCCGCCCTGGCTGATCGCCCGTCCTCGCGGTGACCAGCAGCAGGAAGATCAGAGCGACGCGCGTCGCCGCGAAAACCGCAGCCCATCGCGTGGGGGATCGCGCGATGGAAATGGAAACCGAGACGAGGGAAATCGCGGCGGGCGGAACGACCAGGCTCGCGGCGGCCAGCCAGAACCACAACGCGATGGATCGCGGGATTCGCGCGACCCTTTCGGACGTTGGTTCAGTCCTGCGCCCGGTCTGGGCCTGCCCGACGAATTTAATCATCTGTTTGAGGGCGATGAGCACAGCTTTTACTTCATCATCTGGGATCGGAACGGAACCGTCCTGGAGAAATCGAAATCGGTCGCAGAGATTCCGTTTCCGGATCTTCACACGCAAGCCGATGGACTTCCCGTCCGACAAGCTCGCATGCGCGACATGCAGCGCGAGGTCATTCACGTTTCGCGTTTCGAAATCAACGTGCTGGTGGGGCGATCGCTGGTTCCGGACCTTGCCGCGTTGCACCGAACGGCGTTTCGCCTCGTCCTGACCGGGCTGGGCGTGTTATCAATTGGCCTGGCGGGGGGCTGGTGGTTTTCCTCGCGTGCGATTCGCCCCATTGCAGAAATGTCTGCGATTGCAGAATCGATCTCGATCAAGAACCTGTCGACTCGCATCAATGTGCGATCAACCGCGACGGAACTTGAGCAACTCGGTACCGTTCTGAATCGCACCTTTGACCGCTTGCAAGCCGCCTTCGAGCGGCAGGGGCAGTTCACTGCGGATGCTTCGCACGAATTGCGAACACCTGTTGCGGTCATCTTGTCGCATGCCGAACTGGCTCTCTCGCGAACTCGATCCCCGGCTGATTACCAGAACGCGATTCAAGCCTGTCGTCGCGCGGCCATGCGGATGAAGTCGCTGATTGAATCGTTGTTGCTGTTGGCCCGATTTGATTCTGGCGAACCCGAGATAGACCCTCGGCCCGTCGACCTCGAGCGATTGGTCCTGGACGCGGTCGACATGCTGCAACCGCTGGCGCAGGAGCGAAACATTTCGCTCAATACCCGCGTCGAACCCGTCACGCTGGATGCCGATCACGACCGACTGTCTCAGGTGCTGACAAACCTGCTGAGCAACGCCATTCGCTACAACAAGCCGAATGGTCGCGTCGATATCGAAATCACGAGTGACGAGCAATCCGCGACCATCCGCGTCATCGATACGGGAGTCGGCATACCCGCCGAGGAATTGCCGCGCGTGTTTGATCGCTTCTACCGCGTCGACAAAGCTCGTTCAATTGCGGAAGGAGGAAGCGGGCTGGGACTCGCGATCTGTCAGACGATCGTGGAAGCTCATCACGGTTCGATCACGGCGTTCAGTGAATCCAACGTCGGCACGACGATCGAAGTTCGGCTGCCGCTGGTACAGAACTCATCCGACCCCGGTGCTCAAACCGAAGCGATCGAGAAAGCCGATTCAGTCACGAGCCTGACGGCGACCGTGGGTCGATAGTTTGCAGAGGCCTTCAAAACCGCAATCCCAACCCGGCAACGGGTCCGTGAAAGTTCGTCGATCCAATCTGGAAGTAATCGTAACCGGCAAAAGCTTCAACAGGCCCCAGCATCACGCCAGCGGTCGTGCGGTTGTGGAACAGTGTCCCGCGGCCAATTGATCCCACATCGAAGACGGTCGAGACCGTCCACGGCTTGCGGGGAAACCAGTCCAGGCCGTAGGTAAAGTTCATTCCCGCGTTGGTACCGACGCGATCGGACAACCAGTTGACCCCGAGACCGGCTCGCATTTGCACATGTTCACTTTCTGCAAATCGAAAGATCAGATTGGCATCGCCGGTCCACACGTGATCCGACCCCGCCGACGAAGACTCCATCCAGTAGTTGGATTCGGTGTCGATTCCCAGCCGGCTGGCCGAATCCAGAACTAACCGGCCGCCGTAGCGATTGAGATCCGAAGTCTCAGGAATGGCGAAGAACTGCAGATTGGCGGCCCAATCGCTGGTTGATCCCTGATAGGGAGTGGTCAGCACGAGCGAGCCGGGCAGATCGTCGGCATACGGATACGCTGGGAATCGAGTCTCGACCTCATACTGATCACCAAGTACTGCGATCGGAACAGTGAAGGGCGCGGCGAGCGCGGCCAACACTGCCTGGCCGGACAGGTCGCCAAACAGGCTGCTGCTCGAATCGCAGGTGCAAGGTGAGGCATTGCAGCGGGTGCAGGACGATCCAGAGTGACGCTCTCGCTTCTCGTGTTTTTCTTTTTTAGGCTTTGATTCGCGAGCGGCGCTGCCCAGTTCGCTGAGATGATCGCTTTCAGCGCGTATCGAGAATGGAAAATCTGCGGCCGCGACTGGGAATGGGACCGTCGCGACTCCGCATCCCAAGAGCGACAGGGCGAGCAAGATCCGTCGGTAGAAGTCGTGACCCACGATTCGCTTCCGATTAAACTTGGTGCATCGTCAAACCAGGAAACAGGATTTGCTTTGTCAGCGGCCACGATGCCCCAATCGCATGGCGAGATTGGCGACGCAGGATCGAGGGATCGCTACTTGCGGATGACGACTTCAGATCCCTTGACCAGGAAATCGTAGACTTCGATCACGTCTTTCTCGCGCATCCGAATGCATCCGCGCGAGGCGGCTTTTCCAATCGAATCGGGCTCGATGGTGCCGTGAATGCCGTAGCTGTCCCCCAAGTCGATCCAGCGTTCGCCGAGTGGGTTGGAGGGATCATCGGCAGAGATGACTTTGCCATCGGGGCCTGTGTACTGCGGATTGTCGACTTTGTTCAACACGGCAAACTTGCCAATCGGCGAAGCTCCGTCTTTCCCAATGCCAACCTGATAGCGTCGGACGTAGTAGCCCTGCAGATGAATCGTCAGGGCGTAGTTGCCGAGGTCCACGACGCCTGCAAACGGCCCTTTCAAAACCTTCAACTTCTGCCCGAGTTGAATTCGCTTGGGGTCGGTGCGATTGAGCTTGGCGAGATACTCCCACGTCAGTTGATACTTGCTGGCAATCGGGCGCAACTGGTCGTTTGGCTGAACGACGTAGGGCTCAATCAGATGCGGACGTGGTTCGAAGAAGATGGTCCGCGAAGTCTGTTCCAGGCGCTGCAGCAACTCGCCACGCGCTTCTTCGTGATTCCAGTACAACTTCGACAGCGCACGGTGCGCGGGCAGGATTTCATCCTTGGCGATCTGTTCATCGATCGCCTTCAATTCATCCGCCAAGGGGACAGAAGCAGGGCGTGAGGGCTCAAGATTGGACCCGGCAGGCTCTTCTGCTGCGGCAAGCTTGATATCGCGATTAAAGCGACGTGGGGGCTCGGTCAATTTCTGCGGAGGTCGTGCTTCTGCGGCCCAATCGAGTTTTTTGGGTTCTCGGACCGTTTCGGATTCGATTGGCTCTGGCTCAGGGGCAACGCGACTGGCGACGGTGGCTCGCGCCGATGGCTCGCTTTGCTCCCATTCCGCTTTAGGTTCGGGCACAACGGGAGTCGTGGCCTGCGAGGCGAACAGGTCAGGATCGTCAGCGGGCTCGACCGGAACCTGTGGCGGCTGTCCGAATTCGGCGGAATCGTCACGATCACCACTGAGAATGCCCGTGTTAGCGGCCCCGAGTTCGACGGGAATCCAACCATTTTTCCAGGCTAAACCAATTCCCATTCCCACGCCAAAGACAAGCATGGCCAGGAATGGCGTTTTGAAAAACTGCATATCAGTCGTCCATGACAGATACGAAAATTCACACCGGCACTTTCGGCTTGTATCAGGATCCCGGCGAATCGACAATGTCGGTCCGAGCAGCCAAACGTGGCATGGTCACAGCAACTCATGCGAAGAAATTGGGGGAAGCTGATGTGTCGACAACGTCGAATTCGACTCACCCAAGGTCTTGGCGGCCTTGGCTACGGAAGACGACCGAAAAACGCCGCTACGTGAGATTCAGCCCCGCGTTATGATGCAACACGGGATCAAAAATGGGTGAATTTCAGGTCCCGCTTGGCACATCTCTTTCAGCCGATGCTGGATACCTATAGAATCCAGTGTCTGATCGCAGGCTTCGTCAACGGAGGCAACTGCTTGCGACGTTCTCATCTGCCCCGACAGCTTCCCGCCTGATTGCTCCATGTTCGATCAACGCTACATCCGCAATTTCTCGATCATCGCACACATCGACCACGGCAAGAGCACCCTCGCGGACCAGCTGCTCTTAAAGAGCGGCGCGATTACACAACGCGAATTCCGCGAGCAGATTCTGGACGATCTGAAAGTCGAACGCGAACGTGGAATCACGGTGAAGGCCCGGGCCGTGGCGATCAACTACACGCTCGATGGCCAGACTTACGAACTGAATCTGATCGACACACCCGGCCACGTCGACTGTCACTATGAAGTTTCACGCAGTCTGGCCGCTTGCGAGGGGGCGTTGCTGCTGGTCGACGCCTTCCAGGGCGTACAGGCCCAGACCGTGGCCAACGCCTACGCGGCGATCAATGCCAACCTGGAAATCATTCCCGCTCTGAATAAGATCGACCTGCCGGTCACGCGTGTCGACGAAGTGATGGAGGAAATCGAAACGGTGGTCGGACTGGATACCGAAGGCTGCCTGCAAGTGAGCGGCAAATCGGGCATCGGCATCGACGACGTCTTCGATGCGATCATCAAGCGAATCCCAGCCCCGGGCGGAAAGCCGGATGATCCGCTGCAAGCGCTTGTCTTCGATAGCAAGTACGATCACTACCGGGGTGTGGTGACGTACATCCGAATCAAAGCGGGATCGCTGCGCAAAGGGCAGAAGGTCTACTTCATGAAGGCCGGCACGGCTCATGAAGTGTTGGAGCTCGGGCAGTTCCGTCCGAATATGGTTCCGTGTGAAGATCTGGGCCCCGGTCAGGTCGGTTACATCGTCACCGGGATTAAGGTCCTGGGTAATGTGCATGTTGGCGATACCGTCACCGATTTCCACAATCGGGCTCCCGCCCCGCTGCCTGGTTACGAGATTCCGCAACAGATGGTGTTCTGCGGGATGTACCCGATCGACGCGACCGACTTTGAAAAGCTGCGCGAAGAACTGCAGAAGATGAGTCTGAACGACGCGAGCTTCTCGTTTGCGCCGGATACATCGGAAGCACTCGGGTTCGGTTTCCGCTGCGGATTCCTCGGCATGCTGCATATGGAGATCATCCAGCAGCGCCTTGAGCAGGAAGCGGACGTCGATCTGATTCAGACCGCGCCGAACGTGACTTATGAACTGCTGCTGCGAGATGGCACGACGATCCACATCGACAACCCACAACAGGTCCCCGATACCGGCAATATCGAAGAGTTTCGCGAACCGATTGCCAAGGTGCAGTTCATTCTGCCGACAGATCGCGTCGGTGCGATCATGAAATTGTCCGCCGACCGACGCGGCGTCTACAAGACGACCGAATACCTCGGTCCGAACCGAGTTCAGCTTGTTTATGAATTGCCGTTGGCCGAAATTGTCTTCGACATGTACGACAAGTTGAAGAGCATCACGGCTGGTTACGGTACGATGAATTACGAAGTCATCGGGTACCGACCTGCCGACCTCGTGAAGATGGATATTATGGTGAAGGGCGAAAAGGTCGATGCCCTCGCTTGTATTGTTCACCGGTCTCAGGCCGAACGTCGTGGTCGACAACTGTGCAAGAAGCTGAAAGAACAGATCTCACGACATCAGTTCGAGATCCCGATTCAAGCCGCGCTCAGTGCTCGGATTATCGCCCGCGAAACCATCTCTGCTGTCCGTAAAGATGTGACTGCCAAATGCTACGGCGGTGACATCAGCCGTAAGCGGAAACTGCTGGAAAAGCAGAAAGAGGGCAAGAAGCGGATGAAGCAGTTCGGGCAGGTCGAGATTCCGCAGAAGGCGTTCCTGGCGGTGTTGGATACCGGCGACGAAGATTAGTTTTCGGGTGCCATTGTGCAACTGGTTGGCCGCTTTGGACAACCAGTCGCTTCGATCAAGGACTTGCGTGTGCCTGTCGATGCTCTCCCTGATCGCCGCCAATTGACGGATGCGGTCAAAGCAGCCGCGAGACAGGTAGGCTTCGATCTGGTCGGCATCGCTCCGGCAATATCGCCCGCAGGGTTCCCCAAGCTGCAGGAATGGTTGCGGGCCGGATTCGCCGGTGAGATGAAGTATATGCCGCGACGCGAGGCCGCGTACGAGCATCCTCGCTACGTTTCGGCATCGGTTCGCAGCGTTGTCATGCTGGGGATCAACTATCGGACCGAAGAACCAGTTCCGCCGCCGGCGAACGCTGGTCGAGTTGCCCGCTATGCGTGGGGGACGGCCGATTATCACGACCTGTTGCGCGACAAGCTGAAGGAACTCGCGAACGAGCTTCACAGGCAGCATCCTGGATGCACGACGCGCGGTGTGGTCGATACGGCACCGCTATTGGAGCGCGACTTCGCTCGCCTGGCGGGGTTGGGCTGGTTCGGCAAGAACACCATGCTCATTAACAAGCAGGCGGGCAGTTGGTTGCTGTTAGCGGCACTGCTAACGGATCTGGATTTGATCGAAGATGCCGCTCATTCGACGTCTCACTGCGGAACCTGCACGCGATGCCTGGAAGTCTGCCCGACAGATGCCTTCGCAGGACCGCATGTTCTGGACGCGAGAAAATGCATTTCGTATCTGACGATTGAATTGAAAGGACCGATCCCGACAGAGTTGCGAACGGGGATCGGGGAATGGATGTTCGGTTGCGACCTGTGTCAAGACGTTTGTCCGTGGAACACGAAAGCTCCGACAAGTTCGGCAGCGCCCTTTCAACCGCAGCCGGATCTGAATCCCGCTGATTGCATCGCGATCTTGGAGATGACGCGCGAGCAGTTTGACGCACGGTTTGCGAAGACTCCGCTGGAGCGTCCGGGATACGAAGGCTTGCGCCGCAATGCGGCGATTGTCCTCGGTAACCGTGGCGATCAGGCGTCAGTTGCGCCGCTGATCAAAGCGATGAACGATGAGTCGGCAGTGATTCGCGGGACGGCCGCTTGGTCGCTGAGTGAACTCGGTGGCGAACCGGCAGTGGCGGCGTTGAAATCGCGCCTGGAGAACGAAACGGAACCGGGCGTGCTCGCTGAATTGCGGCAAGCCATCGCCCGGTTGGTGGACGTCTAGCGGATCGATTCAATCATCTTCACAACGGCCTCTTCGTCGTAGCTGTCTTCAGGCACTGAGAGCTTCAGGAATGTCGTCAGACCCGCGTCGCCAAATTCGGCTTCGACTACTCGGTACTTTTCATTCGACCCGTCCTCGACGGCGTCCGAGAAGCGGAAGGGAACTTGTTTCCCATGGACAGGGAATTCTTTGATCTCCGTTTCGCCGATAGTCAGCTTCTTCGAATCGTCGTCGCTGCCCGTGAGATCAGGCTTTTGACTTTGATCTGGCTTGCCAACTTTCAGCTGAAAGTTACCAACCACAAGACTGCCCTTGCCGTCCGTCTGTTGGTACGTTGCCATACGCACAGCCATCATGAAATTATTCATGCTGATGGCCTTCTTAGGGAAGTACCCTTCTGGAATGTCAAGATCCAGGATCTCTTTGCTGATCGCGGTCACTTCGGCTGGCTGCGTCGCGATCTTCGGCAAGAAGGAATATATGAGGAAACCAACGCCGCCCCCGCACATCAGCAGCAGAAGTAACATGACCCCGCCGCCAATCAGGATCATCTTTCCACAACCAGAACTCTTCTTCGGCGTAGTCGGCGATTGAACGTTCGGATCTTCCGGCCAAGCGTCTTGTCCCGTCATTGTCACTGTCCTCAGGTCGATGGAAAATGTCGCGAGCAGATTAAATTAACATTCAGCAAGCTGCGGGGACGGAGAAATCCGGATCATTTTTTCGGTTTCGGATTCTTCATCTCGTCCTCGTCCATCGATTCACTCATTCCGGGTTTCTCGGCGTCGTCCATAGACTCGTTCTTTTTCGATTTTTTCTTGTCGGTCGGCTTAGGCTCTTCTTTCGCAACGATTTTCATTTCGCCCGTGACCTTGACGCCGTATTTCCCGAGAAAGATCGCTTTGCCAGTTTTGTCTTTGTTACCGGCCAACTCAAAGGACTGGATTCCAGGCGGCAGCAGGAAGTACAACCCGCCGTCACCATCTTCATAGACGCAGCGGTAGATCGTCGTACCGGAAACAGCAACGACCTGGTGACCCAACCCACGGACCAGGGCGGGCAGTGCCAGTGAATTTCGAAAATCATTCAGGGCGTTCGGCCCGACCTTTTTCTCCTTCACGCGCTGATATTCAGTGACAAAGAGCGTCGCTGCTGTTTCGACCTCAGCTTCGCGCATCTGCTCCAGATTCACAGCGTTTGCCCTTCGGTATTGGACTAAGCCGGGATCGCTTTGCGTATCGACACGGTAGAAGGAAGTCTGTGGGCCCGCGTTGACACTGACGGTCACAGCTCGCTTCGTGGCGCTGATCTGTACCTGCATCAGAGCACTGGGGATGCGAACGGAGGACTTCTCCAGCCCTTCGAGCACAGCCTTCATTTCATCCGGTGATTGCCGAAACAGGGAAGTCGGGATTTCCACCGCTGGCAGTTCCAGAGTCGGTGCGGATTCCGCAGTCAGTTCTCCAACCAACTTTTCAGCTTCGAACCGCTGCCAGTAAGCCCAGCCGATGAACCCGCAAATGAGAACGCCGATAGCGACGGGAATTAACCACATCGGGACGCTTGATTGACTGCTCGCTTTCCGGCCGACGGAACCCCGTGAGATGGGTCGCGAAGTCACTTCGGGCAACTGGCCCAGCTTCTGATCCGGCTGCGACTCAAAATCCATCGGATTCGCGGCGTCGAATGCTGGTTCGGCCTCTTCGAAAATCACGGCATCGGGGTCGCGAGCCGGTGCGGGGGCCGTTGCCACCGGCTGGGGACTCGGAAACAATCCTTCCAGTTCGGGAGCGGGGGGCTTGGGCTCAGTCCGCGTCGACTTTTTTGGAACCGTAAGTCGCTTGGTGCAACGAGGGCACTTTCCCTTGCCACCAGCAGCATTATCGGGGACGCGAATAATGGCATCACACGACGGACAGTTGAATTCGATAGGCATACGAGTAACAAAGTCATGGGTGAAAGAGTGACGACAGCACTATTGCGGTCTGCTCACTTTACTTGATCTCGGTATTGCCGTCACGCGACGGGTCACGGAACGAGGGAGTAATCGGACGTTGCGATTCTGTCACGGACGACGGCGTTCCGAGTAGCATATGCGGGCGACACGCGTTCCGCAGAGCAGGGGCTTTTCCAGACGAGAGTTTCACCGTCACATCGAGGGCGTATTGATGCGAGCAGTCCGAGGCAACTTCATGATCGTCGGCATACTGTTTGGACTGACGTTCGGTATCTCGTTTGCTGCCGATATGCCTGCACCGATCGAATATCCAGACCATTCGAAGTTGCTGATTGTCAAAGACGCGTCGGGGAATGAGAAGCCGGTGACCACCAAGCAGGACTGGGTAACCCGAGTCCGCCACATTCGCGCCAACATGCAACTCGTGATGGGCTCGCTGCCGGACGATTCTCGACGAGTTCCACTCGATGTCGAAACCGTTTTGGAAGAGCAGGCGGAAAAGTATGTCCGGCGGAAAGTGAGGTTCACCCCGGAACCAAACGACCGAGTTCCCGCTTGGCTGCTGATTCCAGTTGATCTGAAGGCAGACAGCAAAGTACCCGCCATGTTGTGCCTGCATCAAACGACCGGAATTGGGAAAGACGAGCCTGCCGGGCTGGGGGGACTTAAGTCATTGCACTACGCTCACGAATTGGCCGAGCGCGGATTTATCTGCATCGTGCCGGACTATCCTTCGTTTGGTGAATACCCGTACGACTTCAAAAAGCAGGGGGCGCATTATGCCAGCGGGTCGATGAAGGCGGTCTGGAACAATATTCGAGCGGTCGATCTATTGGAGTCGCTACCGCAGGTCGACAAACAGAGGATCGGGGTGATTGGGCATTCACAGGGAGGACATAATGCGCTATTCACCGCCGTGTTCGATGAACGCCTGAAGGCGCTCGTCACGAGTTGCGGG
>CBIHQO010000066.1:0-14024 GCA_966211735.1 uncultured Schlesneria sp. | reverse complement strand
AATTAGTGCTGAGTCACACAGCGCAGCCAGAGTCTGACGTGTGCTTCGTTCGGCATCCGCTCGCAGCAACCGGCGACTGGGCCAATGGTGTCGTGGTCGAAACTCCACCATCGTTTCAATCATATCGATCGGAGCAGGATCAAAGGGTGTCTCCGCGCGACCCGCTTTCCCCATCACCATGCGGACCTCGGGGAATCGGCACAGCACCATGTTGCGGGCTTTCAGATCGTCTACGGCCTGCGACACGGACACTCGCGGGACGGTGATCGGCATGTCCATGACCATCCCTTCGTCGAGCGGCAATCGCAAGGCCAGCCCAATTGGTCGCATCGAAGATTGCAGGAAGAGTGCCAGGACGATGATCGCTCCGGTCAATGACCACTTCTTCAAACCGCCTGTCATCGAACGGATGGACGCGGTTACCGAAGGTGAGTTGGAAGCATCGTTCCGGCGATTGGGATCGAGCAACCACACCGCCCCCACGGACATCACCACTGCTGCTCGAACCAGCACGTCGACACCGGTCGCGGCGGCTCCAGCGATCAATGTGACGCCCAACAACAGGATTAGCGGTAACGGATGATCCATGAGGTACGACAGCACAGGTCGATAAACGCTGACGACGGAGCGGACAATGGCACTTTCGGATTCATCGCGCACTCGCCCCCGAATCAGCTTCGCACACAAGACCGGGACCAGGGTGACAGTCAGAAAGGCCGCGGACAACAGCGCCAGCGTCTTGGTCCAGGCCAACGGGCGATACATCCGGCCATCGATTCCCTGTAAGGCGAACACGGGCAGGAAAGAGATGACCATCATCAACATTGCGAGAAATACCGGCTTCCCCACGGACGTACAGGCATCGGCGATAATGTCGCTGACGTCTCCTTGAACAGGATTGTTGCCAAAGTGCCGTCGCAGTTGGTGGGTCACATTATCGGCCACCACGATCGACGAATCGATCAGCACCCCGATGGAAACCACGATCCCGGCAAGCGACATGATATTTGTCTGGACATCGGCGATCCCGGCGGTTCGTAATGCAGACATCCCCAGGAATGAGCCTAGGACGACCAACGGCAACGTGCCAACAATCACCAGTGACGTTCTCCAGTGGCGCATCACGATGATGACGCAGACCGAAGTGACCAGCAGAGATTCCAGCAGTGTCCTGGTGACAGTTGCGACGGCCCCCTCGATCAATGGGGTGCGATCGTAGCAAGGGATCAGCCTCACTCCGGCGGGCAATCCGTCTCCAATCTCCTGCAGGCGTTTCGTCACGGCGCGAGTGACGATCAGCGGATTGTGCTTAAATCGCAAATGAACAATTCCGGCCACCGCTTCATTGCCATCTTTTTCAAACACGCCGTGACGCGGCGCAGTCCCGATCACGACTCGGGCAATTTGACTCAACTGCACGCTACGACCGTTGCTCAGTGGCAGTAAGCTGTTTTCCAGGACGCTGAGTTGATCTGCCGTTCGTTGTGAATCAGTGCTACTATCCGAGACGACAGTACGCACCAGGAATTCTGTAGTAGACGACTGCGCGACTTGGCCTCCAGCAGGCTGAGTCATCGCCACGAGCGCGAGTTCGAGATCGTTTAACGTCAGGCCCAACTGAGTCAGCCGTGTCATATCGACTTCGACATGATACTCGGCAACAAATCCACCAACGCTGGCCACTTCTGCGACACCAGGGACTGAGCGAAGTTGAGGCGCGACAACCGTGTCTTGCAATTGACGAAGTTCCGCAAGATCGGTATCGGTTCCTTCCACGGTGTACCAAAAGATCTGACCCGTCGGGATTCCATCTGCAGCGAGTCGTGGGTTAACTCCGGCAGGTAGCGCCAACCGTAGTTCAGCAAGCTGGCCGGCCGTTCGTCGGCGAGCTTCGTCGAACGAGATAGAATCTTCAAAGATCAGATGCAGCAGAGAATATCCAACGTCACTCGATCCGCGCACGGTACGTACACCGGGCAGTCCCTGCAACGCTAAGGCCAAAGGGCGAGTGACCCGACGTTCGATTTCCGGCGGACTTTGACCGGGCCAGTCCGCGAGAACGAGAATCTGGTTCTCCGAGAGATCCGGCACCGCATCCATGGGGGTTCGCATCACAATCCACAATCCGGCCACAGCCCACAGGACTGCTGCGGCCAGTACACTGTTGGAGTGCCGAATCAGAAGGAGTGTGACCGAACGCAACATGAGAAAGTCAGCCGATGACTTAGTGGGTAAATCGCTCGGGTTGTGCCTGCAACTCGTAAGCGATGCAAATGAAGTCCGAAGATCGAGCTTCCGCAAATCACTAAGGACTCGCCCTGCGCTGCTCCCGATCTTTGGACTTTGCCGGTACCGAATCAGCGTCGGCAGACAGTTTGGAAAGGTACTTCTCGGGTTCGGCAAGCAAACCAGATTCGCAACCGCGACAGCACATAAAGACTTTGCGTCCCTGCACCATGGTGAACACGGGCGTTCCCATCGAACCGAGAGCGGCATCAGTCACCGGACAGATCCGCTGCTGCTTGACGAGCGCCAAATCGGCATCTGACAATGGTTCGACCGATTTCTTCGAAGTGGAGCGACGCTTGGGCGGTTCTGGCCGACGACTGGATCCACCGGCCCCAAAATATTGAGTCGCAATGTTGGAATGCAGCCGGCTTTCGGCATCGATCAGGAATGTCCCGGAAGATGCCACACGCTGCCCTGACTTCAATCCCGCCAGCACCGGATATCTTCCACCTTCGCGTGGACCCAATTGGACCAGGATGCCATCAAACATTCCTGGCATTGTCTCCACATAGACGATCTGCTCATCACCGCGCTGCACGACGGCGGAAACTGGCACGGTGAGTTGTTGCCCGTTTTCGGATGATCCAGCCTGTTCGGACGTGGTATCGACAGGAGACGTTTTGATACCGGCCAATTGAACGCGATACGGTGAGAACTGCATGCGCGCCACGGTCCCTTCAGGCAGTATCACCGCGTCTGTTTTCTTCCGTGTGATCAGGTCCATATTGCAGACCGGACAGATCGC
The DNA here is from genome assembly GCA_966211735.1 of uncultured Schlesneria sp. Lineage (GTDB taxonomy): Bacteria > Planctomycetota > Planctomycetia > Planctomycetales > Planctomycetaceae > Schlesneria. Next base: position 10,990 of record CBIHQO010000066.1, on the reverse strand, counting down.
CGGCCACGCGCTGATGACCCCTGGATCCATGGGGCAGAAATACTCCGAATCTGCCGCCACACCCGTGTGAGGTGCCGTCCGTGACCAGAGACTGCTAACCCGGTCCCAACTGGCTCGCAGCCATGGCCAACCGGCCATCAACGCGGCCAGCATCGCGATCATCAAAAAGAACCGAAGCCGCACTTCAATGACGCGTGTCCAAAGTTGCCACTCTGGAGCTTTTGCCTCGGGATGAGAAACGGGTTCGTTTGCAAGTTCCGTCATTTCGAGGCCTCTGAAGATTCCAGCCCGACAGGTGGTTGCGTCTCGATCGAATCCGCTGCGCGGTCGCGAGTTGTATGGAGACCTGCCGGAACGTCAATCTCTTTTGCTTGTGGCGCAGGCATATGGTGATCCCAATGCATCAGCAAATCGAAGTCTTCCTGTCGAAACACCAGTAGAGGGTCAATTCCCAAGACGATATACCTGGCCTTTAATTCTTCGGCCGGATTGTTGAGTTGCAAGGTGACCGCAATCGTTCTTCCACAGACTCCGCGAACCTCACCCAGGATCTGGTAGCTTTCGAGGGTCTGGCCGAGCTTGCGACCTCCATCGGTGACATGAATTAGCGGGTGAGTTCCTCGTAACTCACCCGCAGGCTCGCCCGTTTTCCACTTGTCGAGACCGCGGCGAACCGCATCCTCAGCTATTTCCAGGCTCGGGGTGTAGTTTGGCGTTTTCGTGCCGCATCCGCCGGAAGTTAGAGCCAGCGAAATCAACACGGATGTCAGCAGCAGGCGAATCAATCGATTGACCATCGGACGGCGACCTCACATCAACAACGGTCACTCAGTACTAACCACCTCGCCTCCTGCTCGTGTTCCCAAGGCTCGCCAGACATTCAAATCAATGTTACTGGAGACAAACCGCGTTGCCCCATCTCCCATCATTGCGTGGACACCGCCGGTATGACGGCTGTTTGCCGAAACCTGCATCGCCATGTTTGTCATCGACCCGGTGAATCCCGTACCACCGCAACTGACCGAATTTGGAACTGCGACATGGTTGTATTGGGTACAACAATTCTCACCCATGACCCAACTGTATCCCCACTTGCTGGTCAGCGGCGTGGCTGTCGCCGGGTTCACTGCCTGGCAGGTGCCGTATGTTGACGCCAGTGATGTTTGAGCCGGAATGACATACATATCCGACTTTGCATCGGGTGTTCCCTGACCGCGAATCTTCTCGCTGAAGAACACGGTCTGACTCATTCCGTCCGAAATGGACGCCGGAGTACAGCGACTGAGATAATAGAAGACGCCCGTTTGGACTTCTGAGGGTGAGACGTCAGTTGCCGCCCCAGCAGCGTCGCTACGATCGCAAAGCCAGCCCCCCTGATTGCCAGCATAGTTGTTCTGCGCACGCCATGGATCACTCACACCGAGATCTGACGGGCACATGAAAGCAGGAATTACCGTACGGCTGGCAGCAGCGTTCGCGCCAGAAGCGTTTGTCGATGCCGGCATGAATGGTGTCACACCACCCATCCCGGGCGTTTCGGGCGGGTAGTTGAAATCGAGCATGTTGTACAGTGGGGCCTGATCGATGTACGGCAGGATCATCGCATGCTGCGACCAGCGAGCGTAAACCGGAACTCCGGCATAGCTAGCCCCCTTTCCAAATGGAAATACGTTGTGCGTACTCAAGTAATTGTGCAAAGCCAGCCCGATTTGCTTGAGGCTGTTCTTGCACTGTGTCCGGCGTGCAGCCTCGCGTGCCTGCTGGACGGCAGGCAGAAGCAGGGCGATTAGCACTGCGATGATCGCGATGACCACAAGCAGTTCAATCAAAGTGAACCCTCGTGACCGCCTCATAAGAGGAGAAGAAGACATGGTGCGCTCCACGAACGAATTGGAAGAAGCAAATGAAGTGAAATTTCAAATCGATACGCTGATGTGTGAGCATTCTACGAAAAACGGGCAGCGGAGTTGGCACGATTCTTCAGGTTTTTCGCCGCGGCCTTGATCTTAACTCTGATGGAATGTGATTCGCAAGGTGAAGGTAGCACTGAGATTAACGCCTCATTGATTCGAGGCGCTGTGGTGTAAACGGGAGAGATTTTAGGGTTGCGCGAAGGGGAGTGACGCGCCAATGCATTTGTGGAGAAGGTTTCTGCTGGACTTCTTCGGTGCCTATTCTGCAATTCATCGAAGAACTTCAACTGGCGTCAGGTGGTCCGGCGGCGTCAGCGCGGAGAGAGTTGCTGAAGTATTCGCCTACGGCGACTGGTGATACGGAGATAGTCTGAAATAGAGACCGTGATCGCCAGTCTGGTTGGCGACTTCAACAAGGATCCAATTCCAACCGGTAGTAAGATTGGCCTGGATAGTGTCCTGGTCCGGCACTGCCGATCTCGAGCCAGAAAACTCGTAGACGATATGCTGATTCACCCAGATTCGAGCTTGGTCGTCAGCCCCTAGCCGGATGATTGCGGATGGATCTGTAGCAGAAAATACAGGGAACAGCGCAACGACCGAGGTGTCGAACGTTCTTTGTCTCTGGCCCGGATGGAACAAGTGGGTCGCACTGCGTTACGCGAGGCGGTCCGAATGGGTGCCACGAAGGTGGCGTTTGCGCCGCTGATTAAAGACGCGGGAAACGACTCACTTGCTGCCGGCAATGTCGAAAACGCGATCATACGTGGAATGTTGCTCGCCTACGACACCGAAGTGCGACTCCAGAAGCAGGGCTTCGCGAAAGCGATGACCCTGGAATCCTGGATCGTCGAGGCAGGGCCGACCTACTACGACGAGACCATCGCTGGCGTGAAGAACGCAATTGCACAAGCTGGCACAATCAAATCAGCTCGAGATCAAAGGCCTTATTCTTCGCGCAGTCAGTAGATGCAACCAGCAACAGATGCCGGCAGAAACGGTGACCAGGCTACGAGCGTGCAGCTATTTTGGAGTCGGCTGAGCAGAATCCGATAGCATGAATGGAATTGCAATTGAATTGGAGAGTTGGCCATCGCTCGTTGCACCCTTAGATTCGACAGCAGGCTTTCGCCTTTTGAGTCGGCCTCCCTGCTCGACGGTTAGAAAGTCGATCTGGACTTCGGTGCCGCGACCATCACCATTGTCGTCGAGGAGAGGATGTTCTGTCGCCAGGAGCTCTCGATCCAGATACGCCTGTGCCAAGTTTTGAGTCACCTTCACGTAAATATCGAGAAGCGAGATGACTCCGTCTTGGTCAACATCGATCTCCTTATAGTCCGGAGGCGAGAACAACACTTTCGCGAGTTCCTGAGGAAATTCAGTCTCGTTGGTTTCCCAGTCGACGTCCGTGGCACTGATCACGACTCGCCCTTTAGCCGACAGCGTTTTGATGAACTGGCCGCTGGCAGGTGTCGTCACCCAAAACACCTGTTGCGCTGCGGGGAGACCGTGAAACATCTTCGCAAACTCAAACTGCTGAATATCGGGCCCAGGAAGATTGAGCCACGCATATTTTCCATCGTAGTGAGCGTGCCCCAGCACGATGACCCATAGCGAGTCTTCTGGTTGCAATTGTGCGCGTACGGCGGCGACGCTCTTCTCAACTTCCTCGCGTGTCGCTCGTTGTGCGGATTTGATGACTTCCGAATCTGCGGCTTCTGGTTTGTCTCCAAACAACACACGCACTTCGGATGAAGCAAACCCAAGATTCCTGCAGAGTCCTTCGTGGAGATTGACTACCGTTTTTGAAAACAGCACGTGATGGTCCGTGTCGCCGCTCAGACCGCAAAGGATGATTGCTCGCTTAGTTTTCAATGCCGCGGTACTACCCGGTTCAGAGGATGCAGGCTTGAGCGACGGGTCGTCGGCTCGGGCGAAGGAGGTCCACATCAAGGCGAACACGAGCACTGGGAGCAGCATCCATCTGGTCACCCGGATTGATGACAATTGTCTAGAGGTCATGGTTTGGTCGCTTTCGGAGGAGACTTGCTTTGCAGGCTGGCCTCGATCGGGGAGGACAGGACGCGATGAGTCGATTAGGGATCGTTGTTAGCCGGATACGGGTCGGCGTGCCACACGATTTTATCGTTGTGTCGGCCTTCGAGTTCACCGGATGTGCGGCGTGCAAACGCAAATTGCCATTCATAATGGCCTATAGATTTGAACGCTTCGATGAGCAAAAGTGTTTCAGGATCGGTTCCCTGCACGAATGCGAAAACGGCTCCGTCAAGCACAGCGCCACGGTTGCTTTCATACCAATAGAGCGGTTGAGGCAGCTTTCGCAACTCTTCACGATCGCTTTTATCCGCCCGCCAGCCGAGCATCGTCGACGAAAACTGACTCGCTAGAGTCTTCATTTGCCGGAGCCGAACAACCGCAGAATCGTCCGGCGCATTGGCACCAGGAATCGGCTGAAACTCCACCCCATGCTTCGCTGGGCTCCACACCACGTTCCCGTTGCGTTTGGCGATCAGGGTACCGCGCGAGAGCGAATCGAACTCGTGATGCAGATCGTTCTCCCATGGATATACGCAGCAGACAGCTTCCGGACAACCGTCAGCGAGGTAAAGGACCGTCATCCCATCCTCCGAGCCTCGCGTGTTGTTGGCCCAACGCATCACGACTCGCGGGGTCATCTTCGTCGGCGATTGCTCGCTCGGGCGCAGGTCATTCCAAGAAAGCGAATTGTCCATGAATTCGCGAAGCGGCGACACCTCTTTCACGTCTGGACCTGGAGTTGCTGCTTTTCCATTGTCTGCACCGATTACGAATCGTGAAGAGCCGACTAGCAGCGCGAGCACGAAGTACGAATACCGAACCATGTGTCACCTCGATGCCGTGATCGTTCGAGAGAGCCTCGGTCCCGCTTCCATTCACGCGCGATTCTAACTTTGCTCAGTTGGCGGCGTGTCGTTAATGATCCTGCAAAGCTTCGATCGCGACGCCGCCAGCCCAATGCAGTCGATCGGCACCTGTCGATCGCGGCTCCGCCGTCCAGACTTCAAGATCATCCAGCCGAAGGCTTAAGCCATAGTCTGTAAACGACGCGACAGCGTAATACCAGACATAGCCATTGCCTTGCTGTTTTGCTTCAATCGCCAAAATTAATTCAGGGTCGGTTCCCTGGCAGAAAACAAACAACGAACCACACCAGACGGAATCTGGCTTCTCAATGACAAATTGGTGAATCGGTTTGACGACGAGTCGCAGTTCCCAACGTCCGTCCTTCTCATCGATACTATTCGCACTAAATCGGCGCGCAATATCTCGCACCTGTCGCGTCCTGGCAGTCGGATTCGCATCGGCGACAGGAGTCTTCGGGAGGGGATTCCATTCCAAGCCAGCTCCCTTGGTCTGCCATTGAGTTTTCCCGCGCCAGTTGGCCGTCAGCGGTCCATCTGCCAATGAGTGGAATTCGTGAACAATTCTTCTGCGATCGGCTTCGATCGTGTAAGCGAACGTCGTACCGATCGCCGCAGGTCTGGAGTTGGAATCTACCCACAAGTAGACAGCTCCAATGTCATCGCCACGCACCGGTTGGCTGTGACGAAAAATGGCCTGCGGCAGCATCGTGAACCGCTCATCCGATCCATCTTTCGGGCGAATATCATAATCTTGAGCATGCTTCAGGCTGACGCTCAACCATCGTCGAACTAGATCACTGTCCTGAGGGGCCGCATCCTGAGCCGCGACATTCAGCGACGCGAACGACAATGCCCCACAGACAAGTAACAGAGACTTTGCCAGACATCGAATCATGGAAATGACTCTTGCGTTTCGGATCGTCGTCAAACTCGTGGTGAATCGTATTCTGGAGATTTACTCCGTGGCACTCGATGAACGCTCAAACATGCTGCGAAGGAAAGAGACTGGTGGCGAATCGTCGTTAATTTGGGGAGTTTGGCCCACAAATCCAAATGTCACTTCGCGTAAGACGGGGTTGTCTGGAGAAAACGCGGCCGCAGCAACGACGCTCTTGTTTGCCATCGCGGTACCGATCACTTTCCGTGTGGAAAGATTCCACAACTGGGTGCGGCCATCCCAATGGCCGACGATCAGTTCTTCGTTGCTTGCGTAGGCCAGGGCTCCCGGCGAAGTTGTACACCTCAATGACGTCGAGATCTTGCCCGTTTCGAGGTCCAGCAATGACACTTGGCCGCTGTGATTCGACTGCCAGTCCCCGGCAGCAATGGCGAGTTGATCCCCATTCGATGAAAAACGGACACAGTTCACGGCGGTTGAATAATGCGGAACCTCGATCAGCGACCGTCCCGTAATTGAATCGCTAATCAGCACAGAACCATCGCGGCTTCCGGATGCGATCACATCGCCGCGCGGCGAGACAGCCACAGTACGCAGCGCTTCACCGTGGGTCAGCAAAGTTCGCAACTTGGTGGCGCGTGCCGAGTCCCAAATCGCAACGCCCCCATCCAAACTGGCGGAAGCGAACCAGTCTCCATCGGGAGAAAAGGCGACTGCGACAATCCGCTCGTCCGACAGATCGGTCTCGTTTGAATTCGTTAGGTCGCTTAAGACAACTCGCCGCGCCGTCGTTGTTCGAACAACAAATCGCCCATCGGGTGAAACGGCGTTTGCCCAGGTCTGTTCGCCGCGCCGTCGCGGAAGCTTCGATCGGGAATCGGGAAGGTCGCGGGGCACGTCTTTCTCGGCTGGTTGCTCGGGTGGAAGTGTGGAATCGCCAGTTGAATCAGCCACTTCCAATTCACTGGCCCGCGCCGGCTTCGATTCAGAAAGCTCGTCTGCGGCCCGCTGAGTGGAGTTGAACCGCGCATCTCGAAGACTGGTTGATCCCAATGCGAATGGATGCAGTGGCAACATCAAGGCCGCGACCAGTGCGAGTGTCCAGCGGTTCTGAGCGGACATTGATTTCGGGGCCACTCCACGAACGATCTTCGTCAGTCGGTGTCGCAAGAAATGAGACTGGCCCAATCCCGACGCAATAGGGGGCAAGTCTGCAGGTGCTTCGCAAAGGAAGTCGATCGTGTCGAGGAGCGCTTCTGCATAGCGACGCGGAGCATGCGGAAACTCGCCGATGACCCACGCATCGCAGCACTCTTCTTCCGCCTCTTCAATTTGCTGTCGTGCCCACCATGCAACGGGGTGCCACCAGAACAGGCCAATCACGACCAACTCCAACAATCGCACGACGTGATCACCCCGGTTGTAGTGAGCAAGTTCGTGAGCTAACAACGTGGCTCGTGATTCGTCGTCTAGCCGTTCGGCGAGATCCGCGGGGAACAGCAGCACGGTCCAGGATCCGCAACCCCAGAGCATCGGGGAAACGGATGCGTTAATACTTCGAACCTGGGGTGAAGTCCTCAATCCCATTTTCAGGGCAATTCGTTGAGTCTGCTCGCGCAATTCGTCGACTTCGACTGCATCGCGCAGCACGCGACGCTGGAATCGGATGGCGCGGGCCAATTGCAAGCCAATCCAGACAACAGCCCCACCGAACCAGCAGATCAATAACATCGACGTCAATCCAGGTCGATTCTTCCAAAGAATTGAAACCATATCCGAGACCCGGTCGGTGAAGGCCAAGGCTGTTCGGCCCGCGCGATCTTTCGTTGCCACTTCCGAGGGGACGTTAAAGGATGACGCTTCGGAACTTTGCTCGACTGCAAACGGCGAAGGTTCAGTCGGCATTGATCCCGGTGTTAATACTGGCGCTATCGTTTCGAATTCAGCAGCGCGCTGAGTTGTCCGGGTAAGGGTTCCATGATCTGATGCGGCATCGACACTGAAGGATTCCGCTTCAACCGCGACGTGCTGTTCCGTTGTCGGCAACTCAATTGTTAATGGCAGGATAACGAGAGGCAGGGTGACAAACTTCACCAGCACCAGCACCCATAGCGCGTGCATCAGTGCGGGCCGCTTTATCCATCGTCCAATAATCCACACCAGTAGCGCCAGCGGCACAACGGTGATCGCATTGATCAGGGCGATATTGACGAGCACCGTCATGACAAACGACCCCCACGATTCTCACTACCGCAATCCAGAACGCGGCGACTCCACTTTCTGCCGTACAGCCCTCTGTGACACTCTCATCTATTTCTGTTCCCGGTCCAAATCATCTAACAACTTCCGCAGAGACTGACGTTCGCTCGCCGAAATTTCCTGCGCTTTGACTAAGCTGGTGAGCAATGGATGCAGTTCCCCCTGGCAAAGTTTGTCGGCCGTCGACTGCAACTGCCGCACGATTAACGATTCGCGCGCAATCATCGCCGTGAACTGATGCGGCCAGGTCTTGCGGTTCCGCGTCACGAACTTCTTCGCTTCCAGCCGTTCAAGCAGCTTTTGCACGGTCGCGTGATGGGCCGCGGTGCCTTCGGGATAGAGCCGCTCGGTCAATTCGCGAACCGTCGCCGTCTGCCGCTCCCAGATCACCTGTAGAACAGATAACTCGGCATCCGTGATACTTTGAGGGGTGAGAGCCATGAATTGAACCAGCGTTCGGTGAATAACAACAAGGAAAATGAAATCAGATCAAAGATATAGACGTGATGTCTGTAAATCAAGAGCGGATTGTAATGAACAGGCAACTGGCGTCAATCATGTGTTTTCTTCGTCGCAGGGGGCAATTCGTCGATGGCACGATCCCAGATCAGACCGTAGGTCTTGTCGTTGTTTCCAAATTCACCGTTCGGATCGTCGCGCAGTGAGGTCCAGACCTTCATTCCCTTGTATTCCACGTACAGATCAGAGATCGAAAGCCGTACAGTTCGATAAAACCACACCGCGCCTCCCGTATCATTTTTTCGAGCTTCCAGAATCAGAATAATCTCGGGATCGGTCCCGGCGTCACTGACGAAAGCCAGCAGTGCTCCGTCAATGATGTCGCCCTGCTGCTTTTCGTACCGATAAAGTGGCTTCGGAAGGAGTCGTAGTTCCCAGCGAACGTTCTCGCTGTCCTGCGAATTGGCTGTGAAGTCGCGCGAGATCGCTCTCAGTTGTAGCGTGCGCTTCCCGAGCGTCTCTTCCACCTTCGGCGAGTCCGGCAGTGGAAGCAGCGTCACTCCTGCTTCCGGCAGCCATTTTGATTTGGAATTGCGAAACTCCGGAAAGAGACGGTCCGGTCCGAGCGCGTGAAACTCGTGCATGATGTCGCGTTGGCTTTTGTCAGAAGGATTGGAAAACACGCCCCCAATCGCAACCGGCCGACCTTCAAACACCCAGACGTACATCGCTCCACTTTGTCCATTGGCTCGCGAAGGATTTTGCCAGCGAAACACGGGTTCGGTGACAATCTCTGCTTTTCGCTGCTGATCTGGGCCAACCCACATCTTCCAGCGGTTGGCTTCGTCCTGATACAGCTTTTGCAGACGCGGATCGTTCTGCTGGATCACCGCATCGTCCGCGCGACTCCATGCAAAGCCAGTCGATAGACACGTGGCGATGGATATCAGCAGAATTACGCGTCTGTCGAGTCGTAAGTTGCTCATGGTGTGACCTGCGGTCTCGAAACTGGTGGCTGATCACCACTCGCCGATTCCTTAAGAACAGCATCGGATGTGAACAATGAGTATGGCACCTGCGAAAGATTCAGCGGATATTCGATCTTCGGGGCAGTCCACACGACATCTTCGCGGAATAGCACCTGCAATGCATCAGAGTTCATCCGGACGAGGGTATAGCGCCAGCTCGCCTTGTCACTGGGCGGAGTCGCTTCAATCAGCAAGAACACCTCCGGATCTGTTCCTTCGACAAACGCGAAAATAGCCCCATCGGCATAGTTTGAATTTTCGCCGGGAACGGGGTATCGAAAGATGGGTTGAGTGAGTAGTCGCAATTGTCGTTTGACGCCAGCAGCGTTTCCACGATCATCAACCAGATTCGCTGCGAAGTCTTTCGCCAGGCGACGCATTTGTACGAGTCGCGCCGCGTGCGACATCACCGGAGGATCGACATTCTTCAAAGGGCGGAACGCCAGTCCTGACTGCGCCGGGTTCCAAAAACGAGCGTCTTTCGTTCTTCCTTCCACTCGTTCTTCCGACAAGGAACAGACTTCAAATGTGCGACCCCAATCCGGCGAGAACCACCGATACCAACTCCCGATAACCGCCGGTCGCCCGTGATCTGTCCAGACAAAGACCTCGCCCAACACCGTTCCGGCGGTCGGGTTCGACCACCTCAGAATCGACTCGGGATGCAGCACGAGCTTCTCCTTGCGAGTCTCGGAGATCATGAACTCACACCGTGCGGCAAACTCTTTCGCGGACGCGGCGACTGCTGCTCGCATCGTCGCGTCTTCGGTCTCATTTGGACTTTTCGATTTCTCGACGCCAGCGGGTGTCTGCATTAGTGACAGCAATAGCATAAGTGTCGCATTCATTTCGATTTCTCCGGGAACGGCTCCAGCGTCCGACCATCAGCAAAGAATGTTAATCAATTCACTTCGGCACTCGCCAAATGCAGATCAACATGTCACCTACTCAACGGTCTCCTTACCATCTCGATCGATTCCGGGAATATCGATCGGTGCGATGTGACCGGTAAATGGCGAATCTGTTCCCTGTTGAAGAGGAGCCCCTTGCCAGGCGATCGTTTCATCGAAGGTCAGCACGACTTCTTGTGCTCCGGTCATTCGCCCCGCTGCGTAGGACCAGGATTGACCGTCGGATTCGATCAGCAACACGACCTCGGGGTTTGTACCGAAAGTGAAGAAAAACACCGCTCCATCAGCGCGATCAGCCTCTGACGGCTCGTAGCGATCCACGGGTTGCGGGAGCAGTCTTAGTTCACACTTCTCCTTGTTGACGACTTCGGTGGCCGCAAAGCGTTTTGCGATCGAGCGGATTTGAATGAGACGAAGCTGTGGCGTCCGTTCAGGAAGCGGGGCATCCGGAATTCGTTTGAACTCGTACAGTGTCGATCGCGGTGACCAAGTCGACTTCTCGAATGTGACTTTGAAAGGCGTATTGGTAAACGAACCGTACTCGTAACCGATGCACGGCTTGCCGTAGGTGCTTCGATCGAGCTCAACGGCAAGCAGC